>SKZB01000309.1 GCA_007127615.1 Phycisphaerales bacterium
TCAGTTGGCCGCGTTCCCGTTCGTGCGGGTGAGCATCGTGGCGCGCACCGGGGGTGGCAGCAGGGCCGCGAAATCTTCAAAAACGACCTCTTCTCCAACGATCTCGATCAGATGCTCAACCTGCCCGGCGGCAAAGTCAATCCGGCGCCGCGATTCTTCGGCGAATGCGCCCTCGAAGAATTGGTTGAAGAAGCGATTGTCACCCTCGGCGCCACGCCGGGCGAAGTCTTCGCAGAACTTTTCAAGCTCGGCATTGATCCGATCGGCCTGAAGCCGGTAGTGCGCGAAGGTTCCGGCGATGACTTCTTTCTCTTCCGGATCGATCGATTCGGACTCGATGAGGGCTTCAAAGAGTTCATCCAGCGCGGTCTCGTCGGGATAGATCTCCGGAAAGACCGCCGCGAGAACGCGGGCCGTAAACAGGTCGGCGATCTCGTCGGAAACCATCCGTTTGATGGTCTCCAATGTCTGTCGATTCAGCCGGCCGACCTCAAGCGATGTATCAACCTTTGATTCCTGGAGCGCAACGTAGCGTTCACGGCGCTCGGCAAAGGAGATGACGCCCTCGTGCGCCTGGTTCCACAAGCGGGCGATCGAGAGCATTCGGCCCCAAAACGCATCATGCAGCCGGCGATATCGACGAGTGAGTTGCGTTTCGTAGTCGAAGAGAACAAGGTCAATTGCTTCTGATTCCTCCGAAGAGATCAGTTCTGAATCGATCGCGTACCAGTGGGTCGATAGTTCCACATCGGACCAACGAAGTAGGTTCGGAAACGTTCGCATTTGCCTCCGAGTTGCGCGATTACGCAGGATTTCCAGACGTGGCAATTGCTTCTCGTACAATTGGGGTACCAGCAGATCGACCAGATCCAGTTCAATCCGTGCCAGACGGCGCTGCATGCGTCCGCCTTCCTGATGAAAGCTTTCGAGCGCTGCAACAAACTCCGGAGATTGTTCGCCCGAGGAGGGAGGTCGCATCTTGCTGAGCTCGGCGGACTTCGCAAGATACCTCGGCGCCGCTTCGTCCATAAAGGCGTTGTGCCGGGTGACGAAGTCGTGATACATCGCGCGCAGGTAGTTCTCCTGGGCTTCCGATGCGTTGAGGATGCGCACCCACTCGGACAGTTCATCGGCCGGGAGAGGCGAATCGGCGATCGCGAGGTTGGTGTAGCCGACCCCCATCTCGACGTAATCGACCAGTGTTGCCGGCTTCTCGTCCGCCAGTGCGTCGTGAAGGCCACATACGGATATGAATGCCAGTACACAGGCAACTTGCCTACGACAGGAGCAAATCATGATTCTTTTGTTCAGCCTCATGAGCATCCTCCGCCGGAAGCGACATAGCCGGGAAGTATTGGCTGCTCTACTTGACTCGTCAGTACACACTGACATCCACCGTCGCCATCCGGTTCGCATGCTGCGAGAAACATAACGCATGATTTGTATGTGTCGTTATGGACACAGTCTTGCTTGCCGCCGGATTCAGACCCCGTGCACGGCCGCAGCGAGGCCGATGAGCGCGCAACGAAGCCCAATTTTATGTGTGTGTGTGTATGTGTGCATCAAACATCTCCTTGAATGAAGTCCACCGGTTCCGTAACCGGCTTCCGAGAAAGGCCGCGGGTGAACGATTCACGGCCGCTGATTTGATACGAATCTACGAGACCTGATATCAGCTGACAAGTCGTTTTTCCTGGATAAATGCGAAAGTGTTTCATCGGCGGGATTGAATTGCCCCGCCGAGTCGAACCGGGAAACAGCCTTGCCGTCCCGGGATGTGTTTCGGGGGACGTTCTTCCGGGGGTGGGAGGGCGGTTGGCCGGGTGAAGCGGCTCGGTGCGCCGGGATCCAGTGCATTTCGATCCCGAACGACTGCTTTCTGGTGGCAGGCTGGGGGGGGCAGTCGGTCAGGCCGGGCGGTAGCATCCCCACGGGGGTTCGCGTACAATGGATCGTTTCACCTTTGCCGCGGGCGATGCCGATAGGATGCCGATAGAAAACTGGTGAGCGTATCGCCCGGGCGAGCTGGATTTCCGGGGCTCATCCGACGTCTGGCCGTTGGGCCCGCAGCCTCCCGCACCGAGCCGATTTTCGGTGCCGCCCATTTGAATTGACCGCTTCGCATAGGACTGATCCGTTCCCATGACGACCGCCTCCGCCCCCGCAACGCTCGAATTCGGCAATGCCACCGTTCACCGCAATCTCGCGGTGGCGACCCTCATCGAACACGCCATTCGGCGCGAGGAAGGCGTTCTGGCCTCCAACGGCGCCCTGATGTGCGATACCGGTGAGCGCACCGGCCGCTCTCCGGGCGATAAGTTCCTCGAAGACACGCCCGGCGTGCACGACTCCATCGACTGGGGCAAGGTCAACCAGCCGATCTCACCGGACAACTTCGCCCGATTGGAAGAGAAGGCCCGGCAGTATCTCGCGGGCAAGGGCGAACTCTACCGCTTCGACGGTTTCGCCGGCGCCGACGCCGCCTACCGGTTGCGGGTGTCGGTCATCACCGAAGAGGCCTGGCACTCCCTCTTCGCCAAGACCCTGTTCATCAACGCCAAAGCCGAAGACCTCGACGGTTTCGATCCGGACTGGACGATTCTCAACGCCTGCAATCTGCAGCTCGATGACCACGCCGATTACGGTCTGAAGTCGCCACTGGCGATCGTGCAGTCGCTGGAGCAGAAGAAGGTCATCATCTTCGGCACGCGTTACGCGGGCGAGATCAAGAAATCGATCTTCTACGCGATGAATTACGACCTGCCGGAGATGGGCGTCTTCCCGATGCACTGCTCGGCGAACGTCGCGCGGGATGATGATTCCAGCGTCGCGCTCTTCTTCGGTCTTTCCGGTACCGGCAAGACGACCCTCTCGGCCGATCCGAACCGGAACCTCATCGGCGATGATGAGCACGGCTGGTCGGACCGGGGCGTCTTCAATATTGAAGGCGGCTGCTACGCCAAGTGCATCAAGCTGTCCAAGGAAGGTGAGCCGGAGATCTGGGACGCGATCCGTTTCGGGTCGGTGCTGGAGAATGTCGTCCTCGACCCGGAGACGCGGGCGCCGGATTACGACTCGGCGGCGAAGACCGAAAACACCCGCGTGACCTACCCGGTGAACTTCATCGAGAACGCAGTGATTCCGTCGGTGGGGGGCCACCCGAAAAACGTGATCTTCCTCACCGCCGATGCGTTCGGCGTGTTGCCGCCGGTGGCGAAGCTGACCCCCGAGCAGGCGATGTACTACTTCATCAACGGGTACACCTCGAAGCTCGCCGGTACCGAGGCGGGGGTGACCGAGCCGCAGCCGAACTTCTCGCCGTGTTTCGGCGGGCCGTTCCTGCCCCGGCCGCCGATGGTCTACGCCGACATGCTCGTTGAGCGCATTCGCCGACACGGTTCGGACGTCTGGCTGCTCAACACCGGCTGGACCGGCGGGCCGTACGGCAAGGGGCAGCGTTTCCGGCTGGCGTACACCCGCGCGTTCGTGTCCGCGATCCTCGACGGTTCGTTGCGTGAAGCCAACTACGAAACCCATCCGATCTTCGGTCTGAATATCCCCCGGCAGGCGCCCAACGTGCCCTCCGATGTTCTCAACCCGCGCCAGACCTGGGACGACGGCGAGGCGTACGACGTCAAGGCGAAGGATCTGGCCCGGCGCTTCCGTGAGAATGATGCGAAGTACGAGATCAGTGATGAGGTTCGAGCGGCGGGGCCGGTGGTGTGAAGGGGGGAGGCATGGAGGCAGTAAGGCACGGAGGCACGAAGCGACGGAGGGACGGGGGGGAGTGACGAAGTGACTGAGTGACAAAGTGACGGAGCGAACACACACGACATTGAGTCATGTGCCCGCCGCGCGCCTCTTGACAGAAGCTTGCTCATAGATGGCACCCGTTTCCTTCGCCCCTCCGGGGCGAGCCCACGAAACTGACAGTCGCTTTCCACGGGTTGCGCATCGGCCGGCGCCGCCGCCCCATGCTTCACCCGCGGCGACACTCCCGCGCCCCTCCGTGCCTCCGTGCCTCCGTGCCTCCGTGCCTTTTCCTCTTCCCTCCGTCGCTCCGCCCCGTCGTAACCCTCCGCCTCTCCGTCGCTTACCGGTTGCACGGGCGTTCTCACGGAATGTGGTATACTATTGATGGTATTATATAGGTAGGCCCTGTGCTGCAGCGACAGCCGGGGGCGGGGTTCGAACTCTAACGGGGAGCACGATCATGGCCAGTCTTTCCGGCGCGTCGAAATTGAAGAATAAAGCGAAGACCAGCTCGAAGATGGAGCCCAGCGCAGAGTCGAAGTCACCGGCCGAGATGGGTTCGGAGACGGGCGGTTCCCGTGCGGTTCTGCCGGCGGTGGAGGACGAACTGCACGAGCTGGCGGAGCTGGTGGCCATCCAGCCGCAACTTCGCCGGTTGTCACAATGGATGGAGGAGAGGGTGGTTGCGCCGCATGAAGGCGGTGAGGCAAGCGAGGGGCGGAATGAATGTGACCGGATCGGTGAACTGCTGCGCGCGGTGCCCCGTGACAAACAGGTGTGGAAGGACGATGCCGGTGAAGGGCCGGTGTCGGAAGCCGATGTGATTGATTTCCGCAATGCGCTGGAGGTGATCAACGCGGTGGTGCACCTGCGACTGCAACGGCTGGCGGCGCTGATCGCAAGTTCATAGATCCCTGCGGCGCCCCATAGAGTGTCGATTCACCGGCGCGGGGTGGGGCCGGGGCCTGGTGGATCTGGAGCCGGATCTGGAGCCGGATCTGGAGATGGGCCGGGCAATGGAACTTGAGCTGAACCCGGGGCCGAAGCTGTAGGTCAAGCTGAAGAACGGCCCTTCCGCGACCGGCGCGGCAGGAAGTACTGCGCGAGGAGATCGTCGCCGCGGCGGCGCAGGTCGATCAGGTCGAGATCGATGCCGCCGGTTAA
>SKZB01000030.1 GCA_007127615.1 Phycisphaerales bacterium
CGAGGGTGGAGCCGACCGGCCCCACGCCGAAGCACAGCGCGAGCAAAGGCCAGAGCGATTCAGGGGTTGCGGTGTTCATGCGTTGCACGGAGTTGATTCCTTTCGAGATTGGTTTTCCATCGTGGTGTCCGCCCACCGGGCAATCCACCTTCGTGAGACCGACTCCCGCGCTGCGCTCGGCGTCCGGACCCGGCAGACCCGCTCCGCCCGCCGACCTGCCCGCCCGCGAAAGGGGCCGGCGTGCCACACGCCAGATTGGTAGCATATGCTACAATTTGGGTCGAGCTTGTCAACTGAACGGCAGAATATGGGTCGTTTATCGACTGATTTCTGTATTGATCGCTACGGGCCGAGGCAGGCTCACCGCCTGCCGCAAGCGTTCGGGGTCGGCGAACGGCTCCATCGCCACCGCGCCGGCGGTGACGCGTCCCGCCCGAAACTCAGGTTTTCGGTTCGTCGTTGGTGAGGCCGAGATCGCGGATGGTGACCAGCGGCCGGTAGCGCACGTCGATCGCCTCGAGCGCCTCGCGTCCACCGGATTCACGATCCAACACGCTGAGCACCAGTGCGACCTCGCGCCCCGTGCGGCGGACGGCTTCGATCGCCCGGATGGTGGACCCGCCGGAGGTGATGACGTCGTCGACAATCACCAGTTGCCGGGCGTCTTCCGGACAGATGCCTTCGATTGCCTTCTGCGTGCCGTGGGCTTTGACATCCTTGCGAACAACGAAGGCGGGCAGCGTGCGGCCGGCCAGTTGCGCCCGCAGGGCGACCGCGGCGACGATCGGCGTGGCCCCCATGTCCATCCCGCCGATGGCCTCTGTCTCCACGCCGTCCAGTTCCTGCAGAATCGCTTCGGTAATCAGCGTGAGGCCTTCACCGGAGAAGCTCGCCTGCTTTCCGTCACAGTAATACGTACTCTTGCGTCCACTGACGAGCGTGAACGAACCGCGCAGGATGGCGTGATCGTCCAGGAACCGCGCGAGTTCCGGGTGCCGGGCTTGCTCGATGGGCTTGACAGTGCGGTGGGTTTCGGCGGTCATCGTCACGGGCATCCTTTACCAGAAGCAAGCGGGAGAGAAAGAAGTGACCCTCGGATTGTAACGGGTGCGGCGTACCGTTCAGTTCCGGCCGGATTCCGCGACGGATTTTCGATTCCGCAGCAGCCGCGGCACCCGAAAGCGCTTCAGCCACGCCGCCTTGGCGCGGGGCATGCGACGGTTCTTCACCGGCCGATGGGCCCGCCACCAGCGCCAGATCACCACCGCCGCGACGATGATGACGATCCCCCCGACGATGTAGAGGACGAGATCCGCCAGCGTCCGTTCGCCCACCGTAAGGAGCACCAGGTAGCCCAGGCCGATCTGGAGCGGCGCGGTGATCGTCACGCAGCTCGCCGTGGCCAGAAGGAACTGCCAGAACGGAAGGTGCAGCATGCCGGCAATCGTGATGGTGGGCGTGCGGCTGGCGGGAATGAATCGCGCCATGACGATCACCCACACCCCGCGCTGTTCGACCTGATGTTTCGCCTCCAGCAGGCGTCGCGGGTGGATGATCCGTTTGAACCAGCGCAAATGCAGCAGTTTCGCGCCGTACCGGTGACAGATCGTGAACCAGAGACAGTCCGAAAAGACCACGCCGAAGTACGCCGCCATCAGCGTCGGCCAGAAGGGCAACTCACCGTTACCGATCAGCATGCCCGCGGGAATGATCACGAGATCTTCACCGATCGGCAGGCCGAACCCCGACAACATCAGCAGAACAAAGACCGCGATGGGGCCGTACACACTCAGATTGTCAGCGATGAGCGCTTCCATGAACGGGAACCATCGGTTGAACGGGGACCATCCACCAGTACGAATCCACCGGAACGCCGGCGAGAGGCCGGCCGGTCCGGCTCGCCGATAGTGTACGCGAGCCGCCTCCGCCGGAATCCGATGCCCCCGGCCGAATTCATTCGCGCGCCAGATTCCCGGTGAAGTGCGTCAGGATATCCATCACACCGTCCATCGTTTCAAAAGGGCTGACGTAATCCGCAACGGCGCGAAGTTCCGCGATCGCGTTGGCCGGACACGCAAAGGAGCCGCAGACCTCCCGCAGCGGCAGATCGCCCGCCGTATCGCCGATCGCCAGGGTCAGGGCCGGATCAATCTCAAGGTCCGACAGCATTCGCCTCAACGTGACGCCCTTGTCGATCATGCTGAACGTGACATTAACGTACGTCACGGTGCGGCCGACCTTCATCGGCCAACCGCGCTGTTCGATCATCCCGCGAAGCTGATCCGCCCGCGCTTCGACCACCTCTCCGCCCTCGGGGACGTAGATCGACACCATGCCCTCCTTCCCGGCTTCGGTGATCCATTCGGGATGATCGCGGTTCAGTTCGAGCCGCAGGTCGTTGATCACGGCCCGACGCTCCGGCGTCAGTTCCGGCGCGCGGCGGGCGGTGTTGTCAGCCAGCGAGTAGGTGAGCGCGCCGTGCTCGCAGATCGCGGGATAAGTTGTCGCATGAATCAGTCGCAGCAGCATCTCGACGAACGGCACGGGCCGGCCCGTCGCCACCGTCAACGGCGGCAGCGTCGACCCCGGCGCGGCGGCCTGACGGTTGTAGGACGCCATCCGCGCGAAGTGATCGGGCGGCAGTGATCCCGGCGTCTCGGGAATAAGGCAGCCGTCGTTGTCGCAGATGATCAGTTCGATGGGCATGGGCGCTTCCGGGTGATGGCGGCGGGGCGCATCGTTCCGCGCCGATGCGGAACGATCATCCCGAATCAAACGGCGGTGTCAACGCCCGCCCACCGCGGGCCGCACGCGCGCTCTGTTCATGATTTCACGCCGGCCGGCGGCCTCCTTCCGGACGAAAGCACGGTTTTCGCTTTGACGCTTCGTGGTCATAATGCGACTCGTGCCCCCAACCCGTTCCACATCCCTGCGGCGAATCGTCTGCGCTCCGGACAGCTTCAAGGAAACCATCACCGCCGCCGACGCGGCCCGCGCGATGGCGGCCGGCATCGCCGAGGTTGATCCTGCTATCGAAGTCGATTGCTGCCCGGTGGCCGACGGCGGGGAAGGCACGCTGGACGCGCTGCTGCCCACACTGAAAGGGCGCGAACACAGCGCGATGGTCACCGGCCCGCGCGGGCAGCCGGTCGAAGCCCGCTACGGGCTCAGCGGCGATCAGCGCGTCGGTATCGTCGAACTCGCCGAGGCCTCCGGCCTTGCGCTGCTCTTACCGCACGAGCGGGATCCGATGCAGACAACCACCTTCGGCACGGGCGAACTCATTGACCTCGCCGCCCGCGCCGGATGCGAATCGATCATCGTCTGTATCGGAGGCAGCGCGACCGTGGACGGCGGAAGCGGGATCATGCAGGCGCTCGGCAGCGCGTTTTTCGATCACGACGATCACCGCATTCATGTCCCCATGACCGGCGGCATGCTCTCCCGACTCACTCGCGTGGAGCGTCCGAACTATGACGGCCGGGACGGCCGGGACGGCCGGGCCCGACTCCGGGTGGCGTGCGACGTGACGAACCCGCTCTGCGGCGAGAACGGCGCCGCGGCCGTGTACGGCCCGCAGAAAGGTGCGACCCCCGACATGGTGCGCGATCTCGATCGAGGGTTGATGAACTTCGCCCGGCTGCTCGATGCCGATCCGACCACTCCCGGCTTCGGGGCGGCGGGCGGCGCGAGTCTCGGGCTGGTCGCCGGCTGCGGCGCGCAGCTTGAGCGCGGCGTTGATCTGGTGCTCGATGCCCTTGATTTTCGCGCCCGCTGCGAAGGGGCCGACCTGGTCATCACCGGCGAGGGACAACTCGATCAACAGTCGTTGACCGGCAAGACTACGATGGGGGTGGCCCGGATCGCGCGATCGTGCGGTGTGAAGACGATCGCCATCGTCGGCGCCGCCGGCCCCGGCGCCGAGCGATGCCGGCGCGATCACCCGGAAGGGTTTCTGGAGGACTCCCTCTCGCTCAGCGAACTCTTCGGCGAAGAACGGGCCCGAACCGAGCCGGCCGACGCCATTCGGGAAGCCGCGCGCCGGCTCATGCTTACGCTGAATTGAATCCGAAGCATGACCCGCGCGGACCGAAACCGCTGTCGGGGAACGAGCCCAGCCGGTAGGATGATGCCAACCGATTCCGCGCCGAGTCCGCATCGGGCCGAAATCACAACGGGAGTGACCGCGATGGCCGCGAAGGAGCCGGAACTTCGACAGGATCTTCTGCACCGCGTGCTCACGGTGTCGCGTCATCTGGGCGCCTCCACCGATCTGAACGAGATTCTGGCGGTCATCATCGACACGATGCGTGACGGACTCGATGCCGAACGAGCCACGGTGTTCGAGTACGATCCGCAGGCGGATGAACTGTTCACCTTCGTCGCGCACGGTTTCGGGCGCGAGGCCGGAGAGGACCCCGGGGACGGCGCCCGGGAGATCCGTTTTCCCGCCACCAAGGGAATCGCCGGCGACTGCGTGCAGCAGCGCGCGATCATCAACGTGCCCGATGCCTACGGTGATCCCCGGTTCAATCGCGAGGTGGACAAGCAGACCGGCTTCCGAACGCGATCCCTACTGGCGATTCCGCTGATCACCCATGACCGCGAGCTCGCGGGCGTGGCGCAGGTTCTCAACAAGCGCGGGGGCGCGTTCACGGACGAAGATGAACAGATCGCCAGCGCGCTGGCGGCCCACGCGGCGATCGCGATGAAACGCGGCCGGCTGATCGAGGACCGTCTGGTGCGCGAAAAACTCGAACGTGATCTCGCTTTGGCGCGCGAGATTCAGCAGAGCACCTTTCCCACCGAACTGCCTGAGCTCGATCACTTTGATCTCGCGGCATGGAGCGAACCGGCGGATCAGACCGGGGGCGATGCGTACGACATCATCGGCCTGCGCGGCGCGATCACCGACGC
>SKZB01000027.1 GCA_007127615.1 Phycisphaerales bacterium
GAATCGTGCGGCCGACGGTGGTCTTGCCGCAACCGGATTCACCCACGAGGCCGAGCGTTTCGCCGCGTTTCAGCTCGAAGCTGACGCCGTCGACGGCCTTGACGTAACCGACGGTGCGTTGCAGCACACCGCGACGAACGGGGAAGTGCGTCTTGAGGTCTTCTACCTTGAGCAGAACGTCCTCGCTCTGAGGCGTGGTGGAAGCTCGGGCCGGTTCGGCGGACTGAATCATGATGGCGATATCCTAGCAGACACGAAGCCGGCGGGGGAGCGCCCCGCAAGACCCGGAACCGCCGTGTAAGGACCCCGGAAAAAGCCGGAAAGAGGAATTCAGTGCTTGAAGTTCTCCCAACGGCGGATCACTGAATCCGCAGGCGGGCGGTGGCGTGGCTGCCGTCGGGCTTGATGACGGCAATGCGAACGCCGTTGCGCGTTCCGTGCAGATTGACCGAGGAGAGGATCGCCAGAAACTCATCCACGTCGGAGACGGGCGTCTCCATGACGCTCACGATGATGGCACCGCGGCGAATCTGGCGCGCCAGCGGGGAACCCGGCACAAGTTCTTCCACCAGTACGCCGGGGTGAAACCGCAGATTGACTTCCTCCGCGTAGGACTCGGTGAAGGTTCGCATCCGGGCGATCCCGAGTGACTCGATGGCATCCCGATTTCGCTGCGGATCGATCCGGCCGGTCATGCGCACCTGATCGAGCCGCGCCAACGGGACGTCGATCTGAATCGTGTCGCCGAGTTGCCGTTCGCCGTCGTAGCGCCAGACTTCAAGCGTGGCGATGTCGTTCGGCATCAGCGAGGTGATCACCGACTGAAGCTGCGTGAGCTGCATGACCGGCGTTTCGTTCACATGGGTCACGACGTCTCCGACCCGAACGCCCGCGTCGAACGCCGGCCCGTCGCGGTCGGCGCGCGAAACAAGCACGCCCTGGTTGTAAAACCCCATCTGCTCAAGCATGCGGCTGATCGGTTCGTCCGGTCGCACCGTGCGCAGCGTGCTCAGGTCCGGGATGAGGGCGACGGGAAGTGAAATCTGGCGGTGACGGCCGGCATCGGCTTCGGCGTCAAAGCGCCATACGGTGAGGGTGATCGCATCCTGATCGCCGTCTCTGAGTTGATGAGCCGCTTCGTGCGCCAATTCGATGGCCTGCTCGAAACTGGAAACGGATGCGCCATCCACGCTGACGAGCACATCGCCGTGCTCAAATCGTTCTATCAACTCAGGCCGGTTCGGATCGATGCGCGTGATGACGATGCCGCGTCCGCGGTATCCACGGGTGACATATGCTTCACCGACCAGCATGGTGCGATCGGCGACGTTGATCCCGAGAAATCCCTTCTCAACCACGCCGGTGGTGATGAGCTGATTGACGACGGGTTCGATCATGTCAAGGGGAATGGCGAGCCCGACGCCGGAAAACTGGCCTTCCTCATTGGTGCTTCGGGGCGCGGTGGCGATGGCGGTGTTCATGCCGATCACTTCGCCGCGATGGTTGGTAAGCGGTCCGCCGGAGTTCCCGGGATTGATCGCCGCGTCGACCTGGATGAAGTTTTCGTACCCGGCGCGCATGCCGAACTGATTGCGGATGACGCCGACGGATCGCCCCTTGCCGGAGACGACGCCGGAGGACATGGAGAAGCGGAAATCGAAGGGCGAACCGAAGGCAAACACCATGTCGCCGCGCACGACCGGATCGCGCACATCCGCGAGCGGGGCGGCGTGCAGTCGGCCGGAGGGAATCTTGAGCACCGCAATATCGGTGAGCGGATCCGATCCGATGATCTCCGCCGGACGAATCTCACCCGTGTAGAGTTGTACTTCGATCGCATCGGCCCCTTCGATCACGTGGTAGTTCGTGACGATGTGGCCTTCCTCATCGTACACCCATCCGGAACCGGTCGAGGTGGATGACGTGCGGAAACCGCGCAGTTCGGGCATGGGGCGTCGCGCGCTGATGTGCACGACGCTCGGTTCCATGAGCGTGGCGATATCGCGGTACGCCTGATTGACCTGCTCGAGGACGTTATCGTGGTTCAAACGCTCACTGGCCTGAAACACCCGCGCGGAGGTCTGCGCAAAGGTCAGTTCCCGAATGGTGGCGGGGCCGGCAATCAAGACGACCACGGCGGTCAGAAGCACCAGGACGGCCGGGCCAAGGGTTGAGAACTTTCGCATGCGTGCGCTCCCGCTCATCGCCGTCGAGGACATTTCGGACCATCCCCGTGTTTCTTTCGCGTGACCCGCCGGGAAGTTTCGTTTCCCCCGTTCCGAGACGGACAATTGCGGTGGCCACGAGGCACGGACAGAATCAGAGTTTCTTCACCTCCGACGCCGCATCATCGTTCATACGGTACGGATGTTCACCCAGATCGGATCGTTGAACCATGCCAATCCAACGTTCCGCCGCCGAGACGATTGCATCGCCCAGCCCCGCAATCGGACGGGCGAAGGCCGGCTGCCAGTCGGTCAACCCGAACAGATCCTGAGTGACGACGATCTGTCCGTCGCAGGCCGGCCCCGCGCCGCAGCCGATGACCGGGACGCGGGCTTTCTCGACGATCTTGGCCGTGACCTCGTTCGGACATGCTTCCACGAGGAGAATCGACGCACCCGCATCCTGAAGCGCGATCGCGTCGGCGAGAATCTCCTTCGCCTCGGATAGCGTCTTGCCGGTCGAGGCGTATCCGCCGTGACGTTTGGCGTGTTGCGGCTTGGAACCGATGTGCGCGACGACCGGCACCCCCGCGCGGCTGATCTTTTCGATCAGCGGCGCGTGATGGCGATCGACCTCCAACTTCACCGCGTCGGCCGTCCCCTCGGTCATGAAACGGCCGGCATTGCGAATCGCCTCGGCGTCCTCGGCCTGGTAGCTCATAAAGGGCATGTCACCCATGACGAACGCCCCGGGCGCGCCGCGTTTGACCGCCGCGGTGAGCTGAATCAGAAAGTCCAGCGGCGCATGAATCGTGCTCGGATAGCCCAGGATCATCTCCGCCGCGGTATCGCCGATCAGCAGCACGGGCACGCCGGCCCGCTCGAGCCAGCGGGCCGTGGTCGCGTCGTAACAGGTCAGACACGCAAACTTTTCACCGCGGCTCTTCATGCGGTGCAGGGTGCGCAGGGTGACGGGTTTCCGCACCGCGGGGGCGGCCCCCGCCTCCGTTCCGCCGGCCTCCGCCGGGCGATTTGTTTTGATTTCGGTATCGATCGCCATAGCGATAAGTGTACCCCATCGAACGGACCGGGCGGAACTCCAGCGGCTTCAGCTCGTTCCGAAGCGGCCGCAAGTTACTCCGAATCAGCGAGTTTCGTGCGGATGGTCAGGTCGGAGGTGATGGTCCTGTGGACCGGACAGCGGTCCGCGATTTCCAGCAGCCGCTCGCGCTGTTCATCGCTCAGATCGCCGTGCAACTCGATCTCCGCGTCGATCACTTCCACTCGGCCGGCATCGGCTTCGCATTCGGCGCAGTCCCGGGCGTGAATGCGGCGGTGGGTCAGCCGCACCTCCACTCCACCGAGATACCACCCTTTCCGGTCCGCGTACATGCGAAGTGTCATCGCCTTGCACGTGCCGACCGAGGCGAGCAGGAGATCGTACGGGTTCGGCCCGTCGTTCTCGCCCCCCATGGATTTCGGTTCATCGGCCACCAGCTCATGTCCGCCGAGCGTAACGTCCGCGCGGTAGCCCTTCTCGCCCACCCGCACCGCCACGCGGCCTTCAATGGGTTTTCGATCGCCCGAAGAGGCATTCGTCTTCGCTGATTGACTCATGCGTCATGGTACGCGCTCGGGACATACAAACCAACCGACGACGGTTTCGTTCACCCCCAGTTTTCCAGCAGCATCAACAGATCAAAGACATTCACGACACCATCGCCGTTGAGATCCGCGGGGCAGTCCGATCCGGCGTCACAGCTTCCCCACTGCTCGAGCAGGAGCAGCAGGTCAAGCACATTCACCGCCCCGTCGCCATTGAGATCAAATGCCGCCGTTTCACGGATCAGCTGGCGCAGCTGATACGCGCGGAAGAAGGATACGGAAGTGTCTCCGGGATGCAGGAGGGAATTGTCGTTCCCGCCTATATGGTACTGGCTCATGTCGAGCGTTCCCACATTCATTTCGATCTGATCGTAGCCGTTTGCCTGAGCCCACTGCACCTGCTCCTCGCTGGTGCCGTCGAGAAACAGTCCTTCATCAAGCGCAAACCAGGACATCATGGAGGTGTCATCGCGCTGGTCGGCAGTCAAAAAGTACGCTTCGGCCTGATTTCGCACCTGACTTTCGTTCGTGGTGTTCCACACCGAGCAGAGAAGAAAGCGCGGCGCCGGCATTCCGAGACGCAGCACCGCGTCACGGTAGCGGTCCAGCATCACGTGAAGGTTCGCCACGTATGTTGCCACATCCGGAGTCTCCGGCCCCATAATCACCATGACGAAGAGCGGGTGATCAAGACGGTCATGGTAACTGAGCGTGAGAAAGCGGTCGAGTTCCTCCTCGGTGTAACTCTTCGTCCCGGGCCCTGTGGGTCCCGGCTGACCGTGATAGAGCTTACGCCAGGTCCCCTCCGCCAGTGCTGTCGAGAATAGCCGTCCGCCACCACCGCTCAGGCGCACAGCATGGTGAATCCAGTTGAGCTGATCGGTGTCCCAGTCTTCCGGAACCGAAGTCAGGTGAATTCGGAGTCCGTTGCTGCTCGTCGCGCTCAGATCAAATTTCTCGTTCAGCAGGTTATAGCCGGGATCGGCGAGACCGGCGATGGTGTCCTTCGCCAGTTCCTTGACGATGGTCTCTGACCCTGCTCCTGGACCGATCCGAATACCGATCGATGGGACCTGCACCTGCCCGCCGCCCGGTGAGCTGTGGTAGTGATAGAGAATCTCCGCCC
>SKZB01000464.1 GCA_007127615.1 Phycisphaerales bacterium
CCTTCGTCTGGGTCCCCACCCGGGACGGCTTCGTCTCGCGCCGCGTTCAGACCGGACGCTCCTCCGAACTCTACGCGGAGATTCTCGACGGCCTGGAGATCGGCGATCCGGTTCTGCTTCGACGCCCCTCCGCCACCGAGGTCGCGCGCGATCGTCAGCGGCGGGATCGATCGGAAGAGCCGGCGCCGGAACGTTCCGAAGAACCGGATACCGATCCGCAGCAGGTCGCCGGAACCTGATCCTTCCGCCCTTTCGCGGCAGATTGTCATGGCGACCGATCGCCATCGACCGCCGGGCGACCCCCGAAGTTCAACGGCGCTTCAGGCGGCCCGCTCTACGCGCCGCCGGAAGCGGCGCTGTCGCCGGACTCTTCGATCGCCGATCGCTGCAGTTCGGGTGAGGTGACATCGCGGACTTCGATCTCGAGCGGGGATGGCGCCTCGATCTCCCCGGCCGTGGTGGCGTGCAGCTCGCGCAATCGCCGGGCGCTGACCAGCACCCGGGATTCGAGGGAACCGATCGCCTTGTTGTACGAGTCCGTCGCGCCGTTCAATCCCCGGCCGATCCGCTCGAAATGCTCGGTGAACTTCGCCAGTCGGTCGTAGAGTTCGTGGCCGACGGCCGCAATATCACGGGCATTTTCCGCGATCGCTTCCTGCTGCCAGCCGTAGGCGATCGCCCGCAACATCGCGACGAGCAGCGTGGGCGTTGCGATCAGGACGTTCTGTTTCATCGCCTCGGCGTGCAGATCCGGCCTGATCTCCAGCGCCGCGTGCAACGCCGACTCCAACGGCATGAACAGAACGACCAGTCGCGGTGTGCGGTCGAACTGATTCCAGTACGCCTTGGATGCCAGTTGCCGCACGTGCGTTTCCACCTGCCGCGCGTGTCGGGTCAGTTCCTGTTCACGATCCGCGTCGGGTTGAATCGCGTTGAGATACGCATCCAGGGAGACTTTGGCGTCCACGACGATCACCCCGCCGCCGGGCAGGTTCACGACCATGTCCGGCCGGTCCCGCGTGGAAGCGTCATCCGTCTGCGCCTGCGTATGAAAGTCGCAGTGCTCGGTCATCCCCGCGAGCTGGACGACGTTTTCCAGTTGCAGCTCGCCCCATCGGCCGCGCTGTTCCGGCCGGCGCAGTGCGGTCACCAGCCGATTGGTCTCCGTATTCAGACGCTCGTGGGACTGGGCGATGTGCTTGATCTGCTCATCCAGCCGCACGTAGGCGGTCTCACGCTTCTTCTCGATCTCCTCCACGGCCTTCTTCTGCGCTTCGAGCAGTTCGCGGATCGGTTTGGACTTCTCGTCGAAGGACCTCTCCGCCTGCTTCATGAACCGGTCGGTATTGTGCTGCAGCAGCTTCGCGCCGGTCGCCTCGAAGACCGCGAGCAGCTTCTTTTCCGCTTCTTCCAGCAGCTTCTTCTGCTCCTCGAACTGCGCTTGGCGTCCCTGAAGCTGCTGCTCCAGCCGGGCGCGCTCGACGTCCGAAGCGTGACGGCGTTCATCCGCCTCCTTCGCACTCTGCCGCGCTTCGCGCAGATCCTCGTTCACTCTCGTGCACTGTTCATCGAGCGAGGCGGCCCGCTGCTTCAGGGTGGCCTGCTGCGACTGTGAGCGCAGCCAGAGCATGAGACCGACGATCGCGCCGCCGAGTACAAAACCGATAAGTCCGCCGAGCAACCAATTCATGATCGCATCGTACCACGCGCCCTCCGGGCCGACTGTCACCCGTCTGTCAGCGGAAAATCCGAAAAAGACCGGGCGTTCGGGACTTCGGAGCGGGCCGGAAGACTGAATCGGGGCGGAGCCCGACCGGGAGCTTACGATCCGCCGCGGGCCTTGACGGTGCCGAGCCCGCCGTCCACACCGATGATCTGGCCGGTGACCCAGCTTTGGCCCGGGTCGAGCAGCCATTCGATCGCCGCGGCGACATCGTCCGGTTCGCCCGGCCGGCGGATCGGGTGCATGGCGACCGAGGCGTTCAGACTCGTTTCATTTTTGAAGATCATTTCGGTGGCGTTGGTGCGGGTCAGCCCCGGCGCGACGCAGTTCACGCGCACGCCCTTCGGGGCGTAGCTGGCGGCGCTCGCGAGCATCAATCCCTGCACGCCGCCCTTGGCCGCGGCGATCGCCTCGTGGTTGATCAGACCCAACCGGGCCGCGACCGACGACATGAGCACGATCGATCCTCCCCCACTTTTCATCATGCGCTTCGCGCCGGACCGAACGGCATGGAACGCGGTATCGAGGTTCACGGAGATGACCGAGCGCCAGTCCTCGGGCTCGGTCAGATGGGCGGGCTTGAGAAAGACCGAGCCGACACCGTTGACGAGCCCGTCGATGCGCCCGCCGCCGATCTCCGCGGCCCGCTCACAGAGCGCTTCCACCGCGTCGGGATCGGTCGCATCCGTGGGAACGCTTTCACCGCCAACCTCTTCCGCGAGCTCGTTCAGTCGATCCTGGTCTCGCGCCGCGAGCACGAGTTTCGCGCCGCGCTGGTGCAGTCGTTTGCAGAGGGCCGAACCGATGCCGCCGCTCGCGCCGAGAACCACGATGGTGGCATCCTGAAAATCCGTTGGAGCCTGGGGATCGCTCATGAGAGTGCCGGTGTGCGAAAGTCAAGTTGGGTTGCGGAGGATTCGAGCGGTTCGCGCGCCGGGACACTCGGTTGGTCGAGCGCGCACGAGCGGCCGAGCTCCGCGCAGAGCAGCCGCGCGGTCGTCTGCGAGGAAAGAAAGATGACCGGCAGGCCGGAACCGGGGTGCGTCCCCCCGCCGACGAACCAGACGCCCTCGGTGCCGGGCAGTTTGTGCTGCGGCCTTCGGTGCAGCATCTGCGTGAGATTATGCGCGAGGTTGAACGTCGCCCCGTGATTGATCCGCTCGGCCCGCCAGTCATCCGGCGTGATGATCTCTTCGGTCACGATGCGCCGGGACAGACCGTCCACCCCCAGAATCCGCTCGGCGCTTTCCAGCGCGGTCCGCCGCAACGCTGGCGCCGCTTGCGACCAGTCGATCGTCGCCTTCGTGTTGGGCGTGGGCACCAGCAGGTAGAGCGCGCTCCTGCCCGGCGGCGCGAGCGTGGGATCAAGCCGCGAGGGATTGCAGATGTAGAACGACGGATCGTCGCTCAGCCGCCCGCGTTCGGTGATATCGCGCAGGTTCTCTTCGTACCGGCTGGAGACGTAGATCGTATGGTGCGGCAGATCGACCTCACCGTCGAGACCGAGATAGAGCATGAACGTGCTGCAGGAGTACCGTTTCCGGTCGATGGCGTCATCGGTCTCGCGGCCGCGCCGCGATTCGGGAATCAGATTTTTCAGCGCCCAGGTGGCGTCGGCATTGATGACGGCGTGATCGTGCCGGCGCAGCGCGCCGCCCACCTGCACGCCGGTCAGCCGGTTACCTTCAAATGCGAGCTTCTCCACCGGGGCGTCGGTGATGATCTCCACGCCCATCGCGCGGCAGCACGCCGCCATGGCGGTCGTCAGCGCGCTGCACCCGCCGGTCGGATGCCAGATGCCGTACTCGTATTCGATGAAGGGCAGGATGGAAAAGAGACTCGGGCATTCGTAGGGACTCATGCCGAGGTACTTACTCTGAAAACTCAGCGCGAGCCGCACGTGCGGATCACGGAAATATCCCTTGAGATACGTGTAGAGCGACTGGTGCGGCCGGAGGACCGGACCGCACTTGATCGCATCGCGGCTGATCAGATCGAAGAAGCTGCGAATCGGCTGGCGCAGAATCGGGGTCATCAGCCTCAGCTTGCGGCGATTGTCGCGCATGAACCGCTCGAACGCGGCGGCATCATGCGGATTGATCGCGTCGAGCTGGCGGGTCATGCGATCCAGATCCTGGGTGGTGTCGAGGATCAGCGGAGACGCGTCCGACCGGCCGAAGACGAGCCGGTACATCGGATCGAGCCGCTGCAATTCGACGCATTGATCGAGCCGGTAGCCGCACGCGCTGAAGATTTCCTCGAGCACGTACGGCATCATGAAGAAGGTGGGGCCGCAATCGAAATGAAAGTCGCCCGAAGAGATCCGCCGGGTTCGCCCGCCGACGACGGACCGGGCTTCGTAGAGCGTCACGGGGATACCGGAGGCCGCGAGCAGCATCGCCGCCGCCAGCCCGCCGGGCCCCGCGCCGATCACCGCCACGGTGTTCTGTCGGTGTTGAATCATGCCAGGGCGGCTCCGGCCGGATCGGCGGTAATGGTCTATCGGGAAAAATCGCGGACCGGACCGGTTCCACGTCCAACCATGGTTCGACTCCGGAGCCAGTTTGGATTCGGGTTTGGATTCGGGTCTGGATTCACGCCGCGGGTACTCCGCCCTCTCCCCCTCCCGATTTCCTCTCACTGAACGACAAGCCCCCACCGATGACGAATCTGCCCCCATCGGACCGGCGAAAGAGAGAAGTGGCCGGCCGGAGTGGCGGAGCGGCATATCTTATACAATGACGGTTCAAGATGCATCAAAGTGTTCAACACGCCGGTGATGGAGAGGAGTATCAGGGTCTCAGCGCCTGGGCGGCGCTGCCGGTCCGCGAACGTATCGCCTGGGTCCGCCGTTTTCGCCGTCGCGTGGCCGATCACGCCACCTCGCTCAGCCGCACCATCGCCGAGGAAATCGGCAAGACCGAGTTCGAGGCATTGACCGGCGATGTGCTGCCCCTGCTCGCCTGCTGCCGCTGGATCGAGCGGCGCGGTTGGAAGTGCCTGCGTCCCCGGCGGGTGCGCGGCGGCGCGTTCTGGCAACTCGGCCAGCGTCACGAAGTGCACCGCGAGCCGCTCGGCCATATCGCGATCATCGCGACGTGGAATTACCCGGTGCAGCTTGTCGGCATTCAGCTCGTTCACGCCCTGGCGGCCGGGAACCGCGTCACCGTCAAACCCTCGGAACACGCGCCCCGCGCCCAGGCGATTCTGATCGAGCTGGCGCAGCGGGCCGGCCTTCCGGGCGGAACGCTTTCGATGACCGACGCCACCCGTGAAGCCGGTGCGGACATGCTCAGGCGGCAGCGGTTCGATCACATCATCTTCACCGGCTCGACCGGGGTCGGCCGCGCGATTGCGGAGCACGCCGCGACCACGCTCACCCCGACCACCCTGGAGCTCTCCGGACGGGACAGCGCGTTCGTCCTCGCCGACGCGAACGTCGCCCTCGCGGCGGAATCCATCTGGAACGCGGTCACCATGAACGGCGGCCAGACGTGCATGGCGCCGCGGCGCGTCCTCGTGGAACGATCCATCTACCGCCAGTTCATCGCCGCGCTCGCGCCGCACGCCGCCTCGGCCCGGCCGCGGACACTGATCAGCGCCGATGCCGCCGCCCGCGTTCGAGCCCTGGCCCGGGACGCGATCGAGCGCGGCGGGCGCAGTCTCAGCGGCATGGCGGAACCGGGAACCGGCGCGACGTTGCGTCCCCTGGCCATCGCCGATTGTCCCGCGGATTCTGAACTGGTGGCGGGCGATCACTTCGGCCCTGCCGTCGCCATCGTACCGGTCGATTCGATCGAAGATGAAGGGCTCCACCTTCATCGCCGCTGCGCGCAGCATCTCGCCACGAGCATCTTCAGCGGCAGCCCGCAACGCGCCCGAGCGCTCGCCGTCCGCTGCGGCGCGTCGATCATCACGATCAACGACTGCATTCTGCCCACCGCCCACCCCGCGGTCACCCTCGCCGGTACCGGCGAAAGCGGCTGGGGCGTTTCCCGCGGCGAAGCCGGACTGCTCGCCATGACCCGGCCGGTGCAGGTGGCGATCACCCGGCCGATTTTGCGGCCGGATGTCCAGCCCCCGACCCGAAAGACCGCGCGGCTCATGCAGCGGTTCGTGCGCTGGTGGTACGGCTCCGGTTCGTGGGGTTCGCTCATCGGCGCGGATTCTCCGTCCGACGATCGATCGCTGGCGCCGGTGCCGCCCGCGTCCGCCGTTCATCCTCTTTCTGACGAGCCCGCGCGGGCGCGTCACGCCGCTCCGAACCCTTCACGGAATCACTCTCATGTCAGCACCTCATCGCGGGCATCCTGACGGATCGAACGGGGCGCCGCGCCGTGCATCATCGGACCGCCGGGTGATCGTCATCGGCGGCGGTCTCGCCGGCCTTGCCGCCACCGTCGAACTGGCCTCCAACGGGTACGCCGTCACCCTGATCGAGAAGAATGACCATCTCGGCGGGAAGATGAACGTGTGGTCCGAAAAGGGCTTCTCCTTCGACATGGGTCCGACCATTCTCACCCTGCCCCACGTGATCGCCGGCATCATTGAACGCACCGGCCGGAACGTCGCGGATTATCTTGAGCTGATCAATCTCGACCCGCAGTGGCGCTGCCACTATGAAGACCGGACCGTGATCGATCTCCACCAGGATCCGGCCGTCATGGCCGAAGCGATGGATCAACAGTTCCCCGCGGCGAAACCCGGTTCGGGTTACCAAGCGTTCATCGAGTACAGCCGGCGGATGTACCGGCTGAGCGAACGGGTCTTCTTCTACCGTGATCTTGGTTCCGCGGCGGACATGATGCGCCAGACCTCGCCGAACGACGTCGGCATTCTGCGTGATGTCATGAAGATGCGCATGCACAGCACGATGGCCGCGACCGTGCATCGCTCCGTCCGAGAACCCCATCTGCAACAGCTCTGTGAACATTTCCTGCAGTACGTGGGGTCGAGCCCGTTCCTGGCCCCGGCGATTCTTTCCCTGATCGCCGCCGCGCAGACCGATCACGGCTGCTGCTACGCAATGGGCGGCACGCGGATGATCGCACGGGCCCTCGAGAGGATCGCCCGGGAACTGAACGTGGAGATTCTCACCGGGACCGGCGTCGAGCGAATCATTCACAATCGTCACCGCGCCGCGGCGGTCGAGCTCGTCGACGGACGCATGATTCCCGCCCGCGCGATCATCTCCAACTGCGACGTGCAGCGCACCCACCGCGACCTGATCGGATCGGCGAAATCATCCCGGGAACACCGCGCGATCGCGAAGCAGTACACCCCCGCGTGCAGCGGCGTCGTCTTCTACCTCGGCCTCGACCGCCAGTACGACCATCTCGCGCACCACAACTTCCTCTTCAGCGGGAACTCCGAGCGCGAGTTCAACGACATTTATCATCGCGGCGTCCCCGCGCAGGATCCGACGATCTACCTCGCGGCCCCCTCACGCACCGATCCACACCCGGCCCCGGAAGGCGGCGAGGCGCTCTACGCCCTGATCCACACGCCGTACCTTCGTCCGGAGCAGAGGTGGGGCGGCGCGGACGGCCTGCTCGCGCAGTACCGCCCGACGGTGATCGAAAAGCTGAAGCGCTTCGGCATGGACGACCTCGAATCGCGCATCGTCGTCGAGCAACATCTCACCCCCGACGACATTGACCGAATGTACAACGCCGAAGGCGGGGCGATCTACGGCCTGGCATCACACGGGAAACTGCGCGGCGGCTTCAAACCCCGCAATCGCAGCCGCGTCCTGAAGAACCTGTACCTCGCCGGCGGCAGCGTCAATCCCGGCCCGGGCGTGCCGATGGTGCTCATGAGTGGCGTGACGGCGGCGAACGCGCTGCGCGAGGATCACGGCGAAACCGTCCCGCCGATCGTTCCGAAGAAGCCGCCGATGCGCACGCACCGTTCCGTTCACCAAACGTCCCTGGAGAGCGCATGTCTGGAGAGCGCCGCGGCAAGCTGATTCCGGCCGATCCGAGCCCGCGCCTGCGTCGTGGATTCGCCTGGTACAGCCGCCGACTCGTGCGGAAGTCGTTTCATGCGCTGCGCATCGCGCGGGAAACCGAGCCCCTCGTGCGGGATCTCAACCGCGACCGCACGCCGGTTCTCGTGGCGATGAGCCACGCGAGCTGGTGGGATCCGATCATCGGCCTGCTGCTTCACGAGGCCTGCCTGCCCGATCGCAACGCCTGCGCCCCGATGGATGCCGAACAGCTCGAAAGGTTCAGGTTCATGCGCAAGCTCGGCATCTTCGGCATCGATCCCGACGACCCGGCGAGTCTCGACGCCATGCAGAGCTATGTCGATCAGTGGTTTCACGCCAAGGAGCGACCCGCGGTCTGGATCACACCGCAGGGCCGGTTTACCGATGTCCGCGAGCCGATTCGTCTGCGTCCGGGCGCGGCGGCGCTGGCGGCGGGTCACCCGGAGGTGAAGGTGCTTACCGTGAACGCCGAGTACACCTTCTGGCAGGATCAGAAACCCGAAATCTTCGTGCGCTTTGCGCGCTGCGAATCCGAGCGCGCGACGACGCCCGGCTGGCACCGCGCGCTGACCGAGACGATGCGGGAGAGTCAGAGTCGGCTCGCCGAACTGGTGGTGCAGCGCGATCCCCGGCAGTTCACCTCGCTCATCGGCGGAGAGTCGGCGCGCATCAATCCGATCTACGACTGGTGGCTGTGGCTGCGGGGCCGGTCGGGCGGCATCGAGGCGCGACGCCGGTCGAGCGCCGAATCCCCCACCGAGAGGCGGTCGCCAGCGCGGTCGCCAGCACGGGAAAAGGAACCGATTTCATGACGATCGTCTACGGCCTGCTGGTTGCGGCCCTGATCATTTCCGCCGGCGCGTTGATCATGACGATCTGGAACCTCGCGCTCTACCATCGGCCGGCGCCGAACGCCGCGCCGAACAACCCGAACGCGAGGGTCAGCGTTTGTATCCCCGCCCGCAATGAAGAAAGGAACCTTGGGCCGTGCGTCGAGGCGATTCTCGCCAGCACCCACCGGAATCTGGAAGTGCTGGTGTACGATGATCATTCGACCGACGCCACGCCGCGCGAACTGGATGCGCTGCGGGCCCGGGACGAACGCGTTCGTCGCGTTCCCACCCGGCCGTTGCCGACCGGATGGAACGGCAAGCAGTTCGCCTGCGATCAGATGGGCAAAGCGGCGCAGGGCGACTGGCTCATTTTCACCGATGCGGACGTCCGGTTTGAACCCGGCGCGATCAACGCCGCCCTGGGCGAAGCGGAACGACTCGGTGCGGCGATGGTCTCGACCTTCCCGCGCCAGCTCACCGGATCGCCGGGTGAAAAACTCATTCTGCCGATGATCATGTTCATCCTTCTCAGCTACCTCCCGATGATCCGCATGCGGCGCACGCTCGACCCGAGCGCTTCGGCCGGGTGCGGGCAGTTTCTGATGGTCACGCGCGAGGCGTACCGCAAAGCCGGCGGGCACGCCGCGTTCCGGGACTCCATGCACGACGGCATCAAGCTGCCGCGTGAAGTGCGCAGGGCCGGCTACAAAAGTGACCTGTTCGACGGCACCGATCTATTGCGCGTGCGGATGTACGAGGGTTTCGGCGCGACGTGGCGCGGCTTCGCCAAGAACGCCTACGAAGGTCTCGGCTCCGCCGGCCTCCTGATTTTTCTGACGCTGGTGCACGCCGTCGGCCACATCTGGCCGTGGGCGTTTCTTTTCCTCTGCGCGGTGCGCGGCACGTGGTGGCCGCTGGCGACGATCTTCGCGGCCGGCGCGATTGCGATTCAGATTGCGCAGCGTGCAATCCTCGCGCGGGCTTTCGCGCAGAGCATGCCCGCGATCCTTCTGCACCCGGTTTCGCTGATTCTGATGACGTTGATCCAGTGGCACAGCTTCTGCCTGCACGTGACCGGTCGGCGTCAGTGGCGCGGTCGCACCCAACTGACCGCCAAGGCCGACGCGCTCGCCGGTCACGAGGGGTGAGGCCCGCTCGCGGCCGCATCGCCGCGCCCATCATCCGTCTCCCCGATTACGTCACCATCGCGTCGAGCGCTTCGGCCGGGTCGGGTTCGAGATCGGCAATGTCGAGACCAACGCAAAGCAATCCGTTGCGGAAACGGCGCCGCGCGGGGTACCCCGCGTGCAGAAGAACCTCGAGCATCTTCCGGTTTTCGGGGTAGAGATCGCCCTCAAACTCGGTGATACCGTTCCGCCGCGCGAGGCGGACGAGGTGGTGCAGCAGCGCGGTGCCGATACCGCAGCCCTGACGGTCATCCTGCACGATGAACGCGATGTGACCGACCTGCGGCCGCTTCTCATCGCGCGCGTACCGCCCGATGGCGACGATTTCATCATGCTCAACCGCCGCAATCGCAAGCCGATCGCAATGATCGACATCCAGCACGATGCGCACGCCGTGTTCGGAGATCTTCGGAACGCTGAAAAATCGCATCTGCAGACTCTCCTCCGACAGCCGCCGCCCGAAAGCGAGTATGCGTTCCGGCTCATCCGTCCGGCGGGGATCGATCGCGCGTAACGTGATGATCGCCCCGTCACGCAAGGTGATCTGAACCGATTTCGGAATGACACCCGGTCGTTGCTGTGACATGGTGGAGGAGGACGCACGGGAACCGTGTCGGAGACTCGATCCGAACCGGCGGACTCGCTATCGTAGGGAGCGTGTCCCAAGGTGGTCGATCGGCGGTGGGATCGATTGTGCCCGGCTGATCCTCGGCCGCCGGTTCATCAGAATGGAGCGTTTTCATGTCTCGAGCGGAGTGTCGCCATCGGATGAAGATCGCGAGCGTGCTGAGCCTGCTGTTCGGTCTGTGGCTTCTCCTCCTGGCCGGATGCCAGACGGAAGCGCCGGACCACGAGACGGCGACGCCGGAACCGCGCGAGGTACGCGAGGAACGCGAGGTGCGCGAAGTACGCGAACCGGCGCCGGCTGAGCGCGAGAGCTTGTTTCAGGCCGCCGGCCGGGGCGACCACGAAGAATTGCAGCGACTGCTCGAGGACGGGATCGACCCGAACGCCACCGACGAAAGTGGTTTCACCGCGCTGCACGCGGCCGCGCGATTCGGCCATCTTGAATCGGCGGTCCTGCTGCTGGAAAGAGGCGCGGATATCGACCATCAGTCGGACAACGGCAACGCCCCGCTGCACTGGGCCGCCCGCGCCGGCCAGTACAACATGGCCGAGTTTCTGCTCGATGCCGGCGCCGATCCCAACCTGCGCAACGAAGCGGGTGGCACGCCGATGCGCTTCGCCCTGAACAACAACTACCGGCAGATCGTGGAACTTCTGATCGCACGTGGCGGCGCCGAGTGATCTGGTGAGTCGAGCCGGAGACGCCCGGATGGCCGGGGAGAACTCCGGGGGAAGTTGCCGAACAATCTGTCCGCCCCCCCACCTCTCGAGTGGCCGGAGCGGTGCCCTCCGGCCGTTTCCTGATCTCGGAGCACCAGTTCCGTGACCCGACCAACGTCTCGCGGAGCGCCCTCGACTCGTCGACCCGACTTCACGTTTTCGAGTTCTCGCGGGCGATGACCCCGAACGCCCGCTCCCGTTCAGAGTGCCGTCCGCCTCGCGCTCTGGAACGTTCCGGCCGATGCTGCGCTACGGGGCGCAGGAGACGCCGAGTGCATCCTCCATCTCGGCAAGCAGCTCCTCCAGTTCAAACGGCTTGTGTACCACGGCCGATGCGCCGAACTCGCGCGAGTGCTTCCTGATGCGCGCCGACTGCTCGCCGGTCAGGAAGATCACGGGGATCCGCGCCGTTGTGGCAATTCGTTGAAGACGCCCCCGCACGCTGAAACCGTCGCCGGCCGGCATGTTGACATCCAGCAGAATGATGTCCGGCGTACTGCGTCGCGCGCTTTGAAGCGCCAGGTAACTGTCCTGCGCCGTCGCGACTTCATATCCCGCCGCTTTCAGCTGCAGCTTCAGCATCCCCAGGAACTTCGCGTCGTCATCGGCTATCAGAACCTTCGGTGCGGGCATGGCCAGGCTCCTTGCGTATGGTTGCGACTTTCTCAGGGGCAGGTCACTTTGGCTTCGTGGGGTGGATCGGTCTGCATGGCCAGTTTCCGTTCCACGATGCTCCGGAGCTCGTGGGGATCGAAGGGCTTCTGCAGCATCGTCACGTCTCTGATGTGCTCTACCCGTCTTGCATATTGTTCACTGAACCCGGTGATGATGACGATCGGTACGTCCTTTGTGTTTCGAATCCGTTCGATCAGCGCCGCGCCATCCCCGACCGGCATGTGCAGATCGGTAATCACCATGTCAACGTCATTCAAGAGAAACTTTCGCTCGCCCTGAGCACCGGTCTTCGCCGTGCTGCAGCAGTAGCCGCGGCTGCCGAGAAAGATCGAGATCATGCGCACGACATCATCATCGTCGTCAACGATGAGAATATTTTTGGGGGTTTCCTTCGTCATCGCGGTGCTCCATGGGGAACGGGTGCAGGTGGCTTGCTCGCGCAAACCCGTTCGATGACGGCGATCACGTCCGCCATCTCGTACGGCTTTGCGATAAATGCCATCCCACCGACTTCCAACGCCCGTCTCCGGGCGGTGCATTGGGCATTCGCGCTCAGAAAGACGACGGGACACGTCGCGGTGCCCGCGCCTTCCTTAAGGCAGGCGTTTACCTCGAAGCCGTCCATGTCCGGCATACGAATATCGAGAAGGATTGCATCCGGCCGTTGCTCCGATGCCTTCTCCAATCCCGATGGGCCATCAAACGCTGCGTCCACTTCATAACCCGCCGCCCGAAGCCGGATGGCGGCCAACTGCGAGATTGCGCGATCATCATCGATGATGAGAATTTTCTTACGCAAGGGCTCTCTCTCCCTTTCCCCCCACGGGCGACATCTCATTTGGTGGCGGATTACTCTCAACGTTGTTGCTGCTCTCGATGCGTTTCGTGAGTACGTCGATCGCCTGCGTGCTTTCTCCGGATGCCGACCACGAGCCGAGGATCTGGAACCCGGGCGTTTCCATTTTGACGGCGCCGGGATGCTCATCGGCTTCATCGAACGCATCCCGCAGACGCTCCACCCAGCGTTCCGGATTGCTGGAGAACCCGAAGAGTATCATCGAGCGATGATCAGCCGCTTCAAAGATCAGGTCCATCGTCTTGGTGTGTGACGCCAGATGCGATCGCAGTTGATCGGAACACTTCACGCCGTGTGCCGGCGTGACGAGCAGCATGGCAATGGCGGAGCGTTCAACGGCTGATTGCGCATCGTCGAGGTTCTGCGTCAGCGCGGCCCTTGTGAGCAGCCGCCGGGCGACAACCGCCGGATCGTTGACCGGCAGGGTGAAGCTGAATGTACTCCCACGGTTCTGCTCACTCTCGACCGATATCGTTCCGAGGTTCATCGCCATGAGTTCGCTGGCAATGCTGAGACCCAGCCCGAACCCCTTGGTGCTTGACCGCTGCGGATCGCCGACCTGCTGGAACCGCCGGAAGATGTTCCGGAGATTCTCCTTCGAGATGCCCGGCCCGTTGTCCGTCACATCAACTTGAACCTCACCGCTCGCGCCCGGTTTCGCCCGGATCACGACGTCGCCTCCTTCGGGTGAGAACTTCACCGCATTGACAATCAGATTGAGCAGCACCCGGCCGATCTTTTCCGCATCGGCGAACACCAGCGGCAGGTGTTCGCTGATGTTCGCATGGATGTTCACGTGGTTCGTCAGCGCTTTGTGAACGATGGACGGCCGAATACTCGCCACGATGTCCCCAAGGCGTTGCGGCCGGCGATCCACTCGGAAACAGCCGCTTCGCACCTTGCTCGTATCCAGAAGATCATCCACCATCTGCGCCAGATCGCGCGTGCGATCGAGAATCGTCCACAGGAAGCCACGTTGCTCGTCGGTCACCGGTCCGGTGATCTCCTGCTCCAGGATCTCCGTATAACCCTTGATCACCGTGAGCGGCGTTCGGAACTCATGTGACACATCATCCACGAAACGATTGGCGGTCTCATACAGTTGCGCCAGCCGCTGATTCTTCTCTTCGAGTTCGCGCTGCTGCCGTTTGATCGCCCGCAGATCGCTGACCGCGCAGAGGATGCAGTGCTCGCCCACCGGCGTCTGGCCGATGAGTACCGGCACCGGCTCTCCGGTCGCGGAGCAGAGCCACGATTCGAACTGCGATTGCTGCGGGTCGAACCGGCGGAAGTGCGCCGCCGCCCCGGCCGTCATCACGTCATCGATCGTCGCGAGGGGACCTCCCGGCAGATCCGATTCATCTGACAACCCAAGCAGGCGTTTGAAGGCTGGATTGGCGTAAACCACGCGGCTTCGGCGCTCGATCAGAACCACGCCATCCTGAATCGTCTGCACCGCAACTTCATAGATCAGTTGCAGATTCTTCTCGATGGATTGATGGCTCAAACCTGAGTCGGGATCATCTCCATTGAACGCCAGTATCGCGCCGGCCTTCTCGATCATCGTGACCGACGCGCCGGCCCGCTCCACCGCAGCGCGCGTGCGATTGTTTTTGACGACCTGAGTGACCGCGTTCGCAAGGACCCGGCCTCTGAATGCATCTCGCTTGGCGATGAAGTCCACGCAGCCGCTCTTGAACTCCGTGATCATCACATCCGGATCGATGCTGGTGGAAATCGCCACGACCGGCGTGGTGATCAGGTCGTCGTGCGCGATTCGCAGAATCTGATCACCGGTGCCATCATGAAGATTGTGGTCGAGAATGACACAATCGAAGGTGCGCGATGCCAGTTGCTCGATCGCCTGGGAGCAGGATTCGGCGAAGGCGATCTCAAACCGGACTTCATCGCGGTCAAGATGACTGGCGATCAGTTCGCGGTGAACCTCGTCGTCTTCGACAATGAGGACCGCAATTTGACAGGAATGATTCATGAGTTCCGCCCCTTGTTTTTGCCGGTGCCACCGACGCCCGATTCCGATCCTCCGCCCCGGCGGACTCATGGCCCCAAATCGCCCCGCGCTGGTTGAAAATGCCATGACGGTCGCCGCGAACATCCTCAGTGGCGACATCCGGATCTCGGGACGTCGACCTCCCGATGACCGGTGGCCTCCATCCTTCCCGATCCCTCGAACCCGGGACTTCTGAGCCGTAGAACTCCGATCGGCTGTGTTCGAGCAACCCGCCCTCCAATCGAGACGGCATCACCGACGATCTCGAAGCGTCGAGCGCAGGATCGTTGGCGGGCATGTTCGTCTCGATCGGGTTCATGCTGCCACTGCCTTTTCGATCGGAACCGATGCGGCACGCAGTTCCATGACGACGGTGGTCCCGGTGACGCCGTCCGATTCAATCTTGATGTCGCCTCCGAAGGCGTCGACGTACTGCTTGGCGATGGAGAGCCCCAGGCCCGATCCGGTCTTCTTTGCGGTCGCCCGCACGAACGGCTGGAACACCCGTGACAGTTGGGTCTGGGCGATTCCCGGACCGTTGTCGGAGATGCTGATGCGCACCTTCGAGTCGTTCGGTTGTGAGACGGAGATGATCACTCTGCCTCCCGCCTCGCCATCGATGTACTTGATCGCATTGCCGATCACATTGCACAGCACTCGATACAGCGCGTGGGGTTCCGCAACGACCGATACCTCGACCGCATCGAACGTGATCTCCACATTCTTGCTCGATGCCATCGTCCCAAACTCATCCACGACGCTTTGCAGAATCCGGCCGAAATCCACCTCCGTGCACTGAATGGTTTCGTTACCCGCCTTCGCGAAGACCATGAGCGCGTCGAGCATGTCCACCATGTGGCCGACCGATGCATCAATGCGGTTCAGCCACTTGACCGTTTCGGCGTCGATATGGCTGCTCAAATGCTGCTTGAGCGTGTCGACGGACCCGGACAGACTGGCGAGAGGCGTCTGCAGATCGTGTGACACGGAATAGGACAGTTGGCGCAAATCGGCGTGCTTGCGTTCGAGCACGGCATTGCTCTGCTTCAATCGATGCGACAAAGAGTCACTCTTCTCTTCAAGGGTGTACCGCCGCACCGCGTCGCGAATCGCGCGGCGCAGCAGATCCGGGTTTTCCATGACCTGGAACTTGATGAGGTAATCGGTCGCCCCGGCCTTGAACGCCGCCGCCGCACTTTCCTCATCCCCACGACCGGTCAGAATCAGGACGGGACCGATCTCGCGCTCGATCATCTCCCGCAGACAATCCGTGCCCGTGCGACTGTACTTGCTGAAGTCGCAGACAATGGCAACCGGTCCTCCTTCGGGAAGCGCCGCCAACGCGCGGCGGGGATCATTGAAGCACTGAACCAGAAACGGCTCACTGTCAATGTCATGATCCGACGTGCGCGAGAGAATGGAACGCATAAGGAGCAGGTGGTCGGGTTCATCATCGATGATGAACACCTGAGTGAGCCCCGGAAGTGAGTCGCATGGCGTCAAGTTCATTGCAGTTGCCCATTCGAAAGCCGTGCGGCACTGGTATCGACATGAATTTCCAACCGAACAACATCAATACGAATTATTTTGAGGAGCGCATCGGGCACGCAAAATGAACGTCGATTATTGGCCAGCACGCCAAAGCGCACAGATGGGAGCCGGCAATCGGGTGCGAAGCTTTTCGGCCGGGCGTTTCTCAAGAGCGGTGTCGCGACCACTGGCACGCACGCTCAATTGAGGCGCTTCGGGAGCCCGCGAAAGGTAGATGTAGCGGGGTAGAGGCTCAGTCCACCGAGGTGGAAGTAGATGGCGGCACGGAATCGGTCGCGGTTGCGGTAACCAAAGGCCATGCGCATGACTCAGCTGGATGGACTCGCTGGATGCCGCATTGGTCAGGGGTGGCGTTGATCGACTCCACACCCGCATTAGTCGCGCGGCTCA
>SKZB01000262.1 GCA_007127615.1 Phycisphaerales bacterium
ACCGGCGCGGCAGGAAGTACTGCGCGAGGAGATCGTCGCCGCGGCGGCGCAGGTCGATCAGGTCGAGATCGATGCCGCCGGTTAATCGTTCGGTGGTCCAGCCGGTCAGACACGGCCGGGCACGGTCATCGCCGAGCAGTTTCGGCGCGATGAACACGAGCGCTTCGGTGACCAGCCCGCCGGCAAAGAGCCGCCGGAGGAGACCCGAACCCCCTTCGGTAAGGACGTTGGTAACGTCATCCTCAGCGACCAGTGATCGCAGGACCGCTTCGAGCGGAACTTCGGCCGGGTCTTCGTGCGCTGCCGGCACGCCCCGGACCACCGCGCCTCGGCGTTCCAGTTCCCGGCGGACGGATGCGCTTTGACGAATCGCGGCTTCGGCGGTGTAGATGATGGTCGGCACTTCACCGGCGGTCCGAACCACTCTGGCATCGAGCGGCGTTTCGAGTTGCGGGTCGATCACGACGCGCTTGGCGATTCGGCGCCGGCGCACGTTCCGGGCCGTCAGCATCGGATCATCGTGCCGCACGGTGCCGATCCCGGTCAGAATCGCATCGACCCGCGCCCGGCGGCGGTGAACGGTATGCCGGCTGCGCGGTCCGCTGATCCACTGACTGTCACCGGTTCGTGTCGCAATCCGGCCGTCGAGGGTTTGGGCCCACTTGGCGATGACCCAGGGCAGCCCCGTCGTCACCCGGTGGGCGAACGGCGCGCTGACCCGGATCGCCTCGGGGCAGATACCGGTGACGCGTACCGTGATGCCGGCCGCTTCGAGTCGCCGAATGCCGCCGGCCGCAACCGGGTTCGGATCGGGCCGGGCGATGACGACTTCCCGGACGCCCGCTTTGATCAGCGCTTCGGTGCAGGGGCCGGTCCGGCCGGTGTGGTTGCACGGTTCCAGCGTGACGTACGCGGTGGTGCCCCGGGCGGCGTCACCGGCGCGGCGCAGGGCTTCGATCTCGGCGTGCGGCCCACCGCAGGCGGGGTGATAACCCCAGCCGACCACGCGGTCGTCCCGATCCACCAGGACGCAGCCGACCGGTGGATTGGGCTCGGCCCGTCCCACGCCGCGGGCCGCGAGGCGGGCGGCGGTGAGCAGGTGATGGTGGTCACGCTGGTCGGTCGCGGGGTTCATGCCGAGTCCATGGTACCGCCATCGCCGGTCCGGGAGATGCGGCGTCCTTTCGCTGAAGACCCTTGCCGAGGGGAAGCCGAGGGGAAATGGGACCGTTGCGCCGGTCGCGATGAAGAGCGAAGATCAATCGACCGATGTCTCTCTGTTGAGCCGCTGATCGCGGGCAGGGGTTCATTGCGCAGAAAGTGGGCCGACCATGACCGGTTTCGAAGGGCATCGCAATCTGCTGATCGTCGGCGATGGCAGCATCGTCGGCGCCGGCGATCGGTCCCAACTGCTTGCCGACGGCTGGCGGGTGAGCGTCGCCCAACCCCTCGCGGTGATGGGCTGGGCGACCGGAGCGTCCGGCCGCTCCCTTCATGACATGATCGACTCGCATCCCGGGTGCTTCGGCGGCGAAAAGGGGACGGTGCCGGATGCGTTGCTGGTGGTCTGGCGCGCGAATGAGCACGACATACTTGAACTGATCGCAGCGCTTCGGCGGTGGGCGGTTGGGGGGGCGATTCTCGTGCTCGCCGAGCGACCGGAGCCGGGCGAGGCGGAAGCGGTGCGGGCCGCCGGCGCGGATGATCTTCTGATCTCACCCCTGGTTGAGGGCGAACTCAGGATGAAACTCCGCTTCGCATTTGCGAAGTGCCGGTCCCAACCAACCCGAACCGACGCCGCCGTTGCCGGCCCGGCGCCATGGGCGGCGCTGGATCAGACCCTGGCGACGTTCTGCGCTCCGGGGGGGATCGAGGCACCCTGTTCCTACGTTTCCGCAGCGCTCTGCGCGCTGCTCGGCTCGACCCCGTCGGCCATGCGCGAAGTCCTGGGCAACCGGATGGTGGAACTGATTCATGCCGATGACAGAGCGCGCGTCGTGGAGTCGACGGCGCACGGCCCGCGGAAGGGAAGCCGGTACGAAGTGGAGTATCGCGTTGGGGGCGGGGAGAAGAGACTCAAATGGGTGCGGGAACGGGGAAGCTGGCAGTTCAACGAGACTCAGCAGATCTGGGAGAGAGTGGGCGCGCTCATCGACATCACCCGGGAGAAGGAGTTGGAGCGAGCCCTGAAGCGCGAGACTCAGCAGTTGATCGAGCGCCGGAAAGAGATGGACGTGGTTCGGAAGGTCTCCAGCGCGCTGCAATTGCCGAGCGCGTCGATTCAGACGAAGCTGGAACGCATCGCCGGGATTCTGGGTTGTGGTTTCTCGCGCCCCGATCTGACCTCCGTTCGGATCCAGTATGACGATCAGTGGATCGGTTCACGGGCCGATTCGAATTCGCGCGTGTTCTGCGAGAGCTTTCCGCTGCCCGGCGGCGCCCGTCTTGCGATCGAGGTTTCGTTCGACGCGCACGACGGGGACACGCCATTGACAACGCCGTTTCTTGAAGAGGAACGGGAGATGGTGAGGTTCGTGGGGAATCTCATTTGCACGTGGCTTCAACTGGTGTTGTCGGAAGCGGCAATGCGGGAGAGCGAGCAACGATACCGGGTGCTGGCGGAAACGAGTCTCGACATGATTTCGCTGCACAAGGCCGATGGTACCTACAGCTATGTGTCACCGGCCTGCCGCGAACTGCTTGGCCGTGAGCCGAACGATCTGGTCGGTCTCAATCCGTACGAGCTGGTTTGTCCGGATGATCGTGAGATTGTGCGGGAGAGTCACGAACGGCTGCTCCGGCACGGCGTGTCCGTGCCGGTGACCTACCGACTGCAGCATTCCCGCGGCGACTACATCTGGGTCGAATCGACCACCAAGCGTCTGGAGGATCACACCGATCGAATCGTGGTCGTCAGCCGTGACGTCTCGATCCGCAAGCTGACTGAAGATGCCCTGCGCGGAAGCGAGTTGATGCTGCGTGATCAGCGCCTGGTGCTTCAGCAGATCATCGGGAACATTCCGCATGCCATCTGCTGGAAGGACCGCTACGGCCGGTACCTCGGTGGGAATAACCGCTTCGCCGAACTGGTGGGGGTCAGCGATGCGCAGACACTCATCAGCCGTGACGACTCGCAGTTGACCTGGCCGCGGGAACAGAGTGAACGGATGAGCCGGCTGGATGAAAAGGTGGTGAGAACGGGGATTCCACTTCTTGACCTCGAGGAATCCCTGGAAACCAGTGATGGCCGCACGCGGACCATGCTGACCAGCCGCGTCCCCTGGACCGACGCGGACGGTCAGGTCATCGGGCTCATCTGCATCCGGGCCGATATCACCGACCGCAAGCACAGCGAGGTTGCGCTGCGCGCAAGTGAGGCAAAGTTGCACGCGATTACCTCGCAGCTCCCGGCGGTGCTCTGGACCACCGATCGGGCGCTGCGTCTGCAATCACTGAACGGCGCGATGATCGGGTACTTTATTGAGAACACTGAGGACATGATGGGACGCCATGTGAAACGGCTGATCGAGTACTGTTCGAACGACGGTACCGGATCCGTGCAACAGGCGCACGAGCGAGCGTTGATGGGGCAGTCGGTCAATCTTTCGCAGAAGTGGGGCGAGCGTGAGACGGAGATCTTCGTTGAGCCGCTGCATGACCCGGACGGTCAGGTCACCGGCTGTCTCTCGCTGGTCCTTGATGTGACCGAGCGGAATCAGGCCCGTCACTCCGAACGTGAACGTGAGCACATGCGCGAGGCGATTGCCGCGATGGAACAGGTTCTCGGTGTCATCGGTCACGAACTGCGGACGCCGCTCACAGGTCTCCGCGCGATGTCCGAGTTTCTGCTCAGCGATGTGACATCGCCGGAACACGGAAATTTCCTGCGCAACATCAACGAAGAAGTCGTGCGGATGTCCGGCATGGTTGACAGTCTCCTCGAGGCGGCACGGCTCAACAGCGGCCGGGCCCAGTGGAACTGGACCGTCTGCTCGGTCCAGGAACTGGTTGATGGCGCGGTGAGTCTCATTCAGTCACTCATCGACCCGGACCGGGTCAGTCTGGTCCATCATGTCGAGTTGGATTCCGATGAAATGGCAGGCGACGGCGATGCCATCCATCGTCTGCTGGTGAATCTGCTGAGCAATTCGGCCAAGCACACAACCGAAGGCAGGATTGAATTGTCCACGCGTGAAAAGCATGAGCACGGCGAACGCTGGATCGAGTTCGTGGTTCGTGACGAAGGAGACGGCATTCCACCGGAGACCGTCAGGAAGCTGGGCGAGGCCTTTGCGTTGAACTCGGGCGTCATCGGGGCGAGCCACGTTCGCGGAAGCGGTCTGGGGCTGTCGATCTGCCGCGGGATTGCGCACGCCCACGGCGGACGAATCAGAGTGGATTCAACGGTGGGCAGGGGAACAACATTTACAGTTCAAATCAGGGCAGACCTTGCCGGCCCCGTGAAGCCAGCCGTTGATATCTGTCCCATCGAGCATGAGGGTCAACATGTCTAGGATCATGATCGTCGAGGACTCAGCCGTCATCAGTCAGCCGATTGCCGCCACCCTCAAGCGGGAAGGGTACGACGCCGTGATCGCGGAACACGGCCAGGACGCGATTACGAAGATGGCGGACGGCTTGCCGGATGTCATCTTGCTCGACCTCGCCATGCCGGTCATGGACGGCTTGACCTTTCTGAAGACGATCCGCGCCAACCGCCGGACCAGCGCGGTTCCGGTGATTGTGCTGTCCGCCGTCACCGAGAAGCCGAAGATCGTCCACGCGGTCAAGCTCGGCATCCAATCCTACCTGCTCAAGAGCCGATTCTCGCTTCAGGAATTGCTGCAACAGATTGAAGCGTGCCTTCAGGGAAA
>SKZB01000157.1 GCA_007127615.1 Phycisphaerales bacterium
CGTCAATATATTGAGAATCATTCAACCGACCTCGGGAGCTGAGCGTGATCTGTCCGTACTGCGGCGAAGACGATGACAAGGTGATCGACAGCCGGGCTTCCGAGGGCGGACTGGTCATTCGTCGCCGGCGCGAATGCCTCGTCTGCGGCAAACGCTACACCACCTATGAGCGCGTTGAGAAATCCGCCCGGCTCATGGTCGTGAAAAAGGACGGCAGCCGGGTCGCCTTCGAATCGGAGAACATCCTCCGCGGCGTGCAGTCGGCGTGCGGCAAACGCCCGGTGCCCGAAGAAGACAAACTCTCCCTCGTCCGCGCGATTGAAGAGGAACTGCACCGGGAATTCGATCGGGAGGTGCCGAGCGAAGAGGTCGGCCTGCGCGTGATCGCCCGGCTGCGTGAACTCGACCCGATCGCCTACATTCGCTACGCCAGCGAATACTACGATTTCCGGACGCTCGATGACTTCGCCGACGAACTGAGCGATCTGCAGAATCGCGCCCGAAACCTGCCCAACCAGCGAAATCTCTTTCCCGATGAAAAGGGGTAGACGCGGATGGCGATCGTCAATGTCGGTGGTGTGAGGGGGTGGGGGGCGGCGGCCTGAAGAAGACCTGAATCAGTGCTTCGCCAGCGTTTCACTGTGCTGCTCGGCGATGTAGAGAATCCGCGTGCAGGCGGGACAGCGGACCACCGCATCGCCGGCATTGCGGAGCTGCGAGACCGCTTCAAACGGCATCTGCATGTTGCATTCACCGCAGGCGTACTCACGGTGCCGCTTGCTGATCTCTTCGACCGAGGCCATGACTTCGCCGTCGTAGTTGTTCGACAGCTCGTTGAAGACGCCCATGACGTCGTCGGGGATTTCACTCGAAGCGGCATCGCGCTGAGACTGCAGTTCGGCCAGACGTTCGCCGACATCCGCCTTCCGCTCGTCGAGCTGCTGTTCCGCCAGCGCGCGAACCTTCTCGCGTTCTTCGATCTGGGTGGACAGATCGCTCAACTTCTGATCGATCTCCTCCGACTGCTCCATGTGTTGCAGCATGTCGTCCTCGATCTTCCCGCGCTCTTCCTTGGCAACATTGACTTCCGAGAGCAGCGCGTTGTACTGCTTGTTGGTCGCGGCGCTGTTGAGCTCGTCGCGGAGCTTCGCCAGTCGCTCATCGATGCCGGCGATCTCCGACTCCTGATTCCCGATCGTGGCCTGCAACTGCTTCTTGCGCGTGGTCAATTCCGCCTGTTCACTCTGCAGACCTTCCAACAGACGATTTTGTGCGGCCAGATAGCGCTCGGCACCGTCGAGACGGGCCTGCAATGCACGAAGCTGACTTTCAACTCGGTAGAGGTTCAGTAGACGATCGATCAGGGTCATGCGGCACTCCGACTTCAGATCGTTAAGTGTACTCATTTTCGCGGCCCATGGCGAACGCGTGGCAGGCCACTCGCCCCGTTGATTTCAGGAAATTTCGGCACCCGGGGCCGATTCGCGCGGGGCCGATGAGGTATTCTGTTCTCACCGGCTGCGACCAGCCGGCCTGATCGAGTTTTCCCGCCGCCCCTCCGGGACCGGACGATGCGTCGGCAAAGCCCGCTCAGGACGAACCCGCCCGGATTTCACGTGGGCGGACAGGGCCCGGACGCTTGGGACGCGCGCATGGATGAGAATCAGCTCACGGCAGCGGAAGACCTGATCGGTTATCGCTTTAACGACCGGGCGCTCCTCAAGAGGTCGCTGACGCACGCCTCGCTGGCGGACTCACGACTCGACAGCAACGAGCGGCTGGAGTTCCTCGGCGACGCGGTGCTCGGGCTGGTCGTCTGCGAGCACCTCTTCGAGAACTACGAGGATCTGCTCGAGGGGGAGATGACCAAGATCAAATCAACGGTGGTCTCCCGCCGACTCTGCGCCGAAGTCGCCGGGGCGATGGGCCTCGCCGATCTGATTCGTCTCGGCAAGGGGATGAGCAATCGACGCGAACTGCCCAGCTCGGTGGTTGCCGCCGTGTACGAGTCGTTGATCGGCGCGATCTTCGTCGACGGCGGAATCGAGGCCGCGCGGGAGTTCATCCTGCGGGAGTTGACCCCCTGGATCGAAGACGCCGCCGGCTCCGGTCACCAGTCCAATTACAAGTCCGTCCTGCAGCAGATCGTGCAGCAACAGCTCGAGAAGTCACCCAGCTACGTCCTGCTTGATGAACAGGGTCCGGATCACGCCAAATGTTTCGAGGTGTGTGTCGATATCGGCGCGCGGCGATTCGAGTCCTGCTGGGGCGCGAGCAAGAAGCAGGCCGAGCAGGCCGCGGCCATGAAAGCCCTCGTGGAGCTCGGCTTTGCGGAGTGGCGCGAGGACGGCGAACTGGACCTGATCGACCCGGCGGAAGTCAGCGCCGAGCCGGAGTGAGACGGGTCGCCATCTCCCCCCAACTATCGAATCGAGCCGGCCGGCGCCGGACATGCGCCGGACACGCGCCGGACACGCGCCGGACACGCGCCGGACATGCGCCGAAAAAATGAACCGCGCCGACCCGGCGGGCGGGGGTGCGCTATGCGTTATCGACCCAGCAGCCACCAGATCAAAATCAGGTTCGCCAGGATCGCCAGGACTGCCGCGCCCACCCAGCGCGTCCAGAGGGAACGATCCGCGACCTCCCGTTCCGGCTTTCGCAGCAATCCGAGGAGCGATTGCGCATCGCCGAGGGGACGATTGGCCCGCGCGTGATCCTGCACGATCGCGATGATCAGGTTCGCTTCAAACATGCGCACCCCCAGCCGACGGGCGGTACGCAGAATGCGGTCGCGGCGCTCCGGCGACAGCGTGCTGCCGTCCAGTTCATGGTGCGCCCGGGCCGCGAGTACCCACCGCGGATCGGCGGGATCGAGATTCTTGTTGAGCGCCGCCGCACGCGTCTCCCGCTCAACCTCCCGGCGGGTGCTGTGATCGCGCCACTCCGGCGCGGTGTCCACCGTCTCCCGGCCGACCAGACGAAGATGCGGATGTGTTGGGTCAGCGTGCATGAAGTGGTTCGGCACTCGTTTAATTTCACTCGGCGCCGGGCGGGCGTCAAACGGCGGGGTGGTCGGAAAAGAACTCTCTGGAGATACGCAGCGAACAACGCGTCGGATCACGCTGACTTCGATCCTTCGATTCATCCCCCGCGAATCGGGAAGCTTCCAGCGTACCGCCCGACCCGTTCCGGCGAGGGCACGGGCTCTCCCCCCGTGAACCCCCGGTGGACAATCGGTGGATCAACCCCCCCGCGCGAAGACCATCGCCCTATCGGCCCGCGCGGCCGCGGGCTTGACGATCGCGGCGCGGAACCGCGCCGGGCTCCGATAACCGCCGGTACCGGGGAGGGGGCGGGCCGAATCTCGGGCCACCGGCGCGAAATTTCACATTTCGTCTTGACGAGGGCGGGAGTACAATTTATATTAGTGGTCACTAACTCAAGGAGATCTTCCGTGACTCATTCCCTGATCACTCAGAACGCCCGGCCCGTCGAATCCTCGTCCGGCCCGATTGAATCCTTGTCCGGAAAGGGGACCGGGGGCCCCGCCGGACGGGCCGCCACCCCGCCGGATCGCGGGTTCGACCGCCGTCACGGCGGCCACGGCATGCTCGAGGCCGGTCGGGTCGCATCGCGCTGGACCGTCGCGCTGCGGCACATCATCGTGAAACTGCTCAACCTTCTGCCCGGCTGCCGCCTCAAGAGCCGTCTGCTCGGCCGGCTGCTCGGTATCGAGATGGGCAGGAACGTCGGTATCGCCTACGGCTGCTACCTCGATCCGTACGCGCCGTCGATGATCTCCTTCGGCGAAAACGTCATCGTCGGCTTCGAGACCCGGATCTTCGTTCACGCCTTCACCCTGACCCGCCAGCGATTGCGGCCGGTCAGAATCGGCTCCAACGTCATGATCGGCGGGTTCTGCGTCATCGCGCCGGGCGTCACGATCGGTGACAACGCCTCCGTCGCGCCGGGCACGATCGTCAGCCGCGATGTCCCGCCCGGCGCGCTCGTCATCGGCAACCAGATGCGCATTCGCAAGCGCGGCGAATGAACCGCGCTTCGAGTCGCAAAGCAGGAGTCGAATCATGAGTCAACGTGCCGCAGATTTTCCTGACGAGAACGATCATTCAAACGCATGGAAGCGATTCATCGCGGTCGTGATCACCTACGGCATCTGCGGAACCATGATCGTGTTGCTCCTCATACTCATGGAACTGGTGCGGGATCCTGCTGGAACGTCTGCACCTCTCATAGGGATTGCCGCGCTGGCGCTTCCCGCACTGCTCGTGCTGTCGACCATCTGGCCGAACTACAAACTTGCAGCCCTCGGCCTGACGAGTTTTTGCGCCACGCCGATCTTGATGATCGTCTCGCTGATGGTGTTGGCCGCTGAGCCCGATCCGTCTTGCGGGAGTTGTTTCATCAAAATGATCCAGAACACGGCCACGATCATTCTGATTTTCATGCTGGTGCTCTCGCCGTGGTCGATTCTTTGTACGGCGGTGGCGCGGCGTGCGCGCCATTGGCCGAAGCCGAAACCTGACCGAAGTCGCTGCCGGCGGTGCGGGTACGCCTTGTTCGGCCTGCCGCATCGCCGATGTCCGGAGTGCGGCGAACGACAGGAATCGGACCAAAGGTTAAATTGAGGGTCTTCAGGAAATCGTGTGGGTAAACCGAGTGACGGTTGCACCTCCCCTGAGGGGGCTTCGCCGCCAGGCCCCCGATCCTGAAGACAAGTCCCCCCCGGCTCCCCCGAAAGTCCGGGATCCGCCGCGTTCGGGGGCTCAGGGGCCATGGCCGATCGGGCTTCCACGGGTTGCGCATCGGCGCCCCTTCGGGGGCTTTCACTGCCGTGC
>SKZB01000499.1 GCA_007127615.1 Phycisphaerales bacterium
ATGTGAGACATGAGAAAACGGGTTGACATCTGGACACTGCTGATCGTGACGGCGGTGACGGCCCTGATCTGGTTCTGGGCGGCGGCGGAGACTCGGGGCGATCGCAGCATCAGCGTGCGTCTGCAGTTCGTCGTGGCGGATCCCGATGAGTGGCTGGTCACGCCGCCGCAGCGAACGGTCCGCATCGAGGTGCAGGGATCACGGCTCGCGCTTGACCAGGCGGACCGCGTCCTTCGGCAGCCGGTTCCGATCGAGTTCGTTCCGGTCGGCGGCGTGAAGACCATGGACGTTCTGAGTGCCCTGCGCAACCTTGATGAACTCGAAGCGACCGGCGTGCGGATCCAATCCGCCGAGCCGAGCGTGGTGGAGATCGACGCCGACCGGATCGTTCGCGTTCCGGCCCGGGTTCGCGCGACGCTTCCCGGCGTGCAGACGGTCGGTGAAGTGGAGGTGCGCCCGGCGGAAGTGACGGTCGCCATGCCGAGCCGATTGCGGGAACGCTGGCTCGGGGCGATCAACGTCGAAGCGTTCGTCGATCGCGGCCGTCTGGATCAACTCGATCCGGGCCGTCACCATGAAATCGACGTCGCCGTCCGCCCGGCCGACGGTCTTCCGAGCAACGGCGGCATTCAGATCGAGCCGGGTACGGTCCAACTGGCCTTCACGATGCGTTCCCGGATCCGGGAGACGCGGCTTGATCAGGTGCGCGTTCAACTGGCGGGCCCACCCGAGGACTACCGTGAGTTTCGCGTGGAAGTGCTGGACCCGATCCTGCGCGACGTGAGGATCAGGGGCGAAGGAGATCTGATTCGACGCATCGAGTCGGAGGATGTCACGGTGGTGGCGATCCTTCACCTGAGCAACCGCGAGAAGGAGCAGCGAATCGACGCCAAACCGATCTCGTACTTTCTGGCCCTGATTCGTGAACCCGACGGCGCCACCCGCGGCGTGCAGGTGGAAGGGCAGGTCGGCGAGGCCCCGTCTCCCTCACCCATCCGGCTTGATATCCGGCGCCTCGACCGCATTGACCACGAAAACGAGGGTTGATCCAGACCCGCCAATATGCCCAAAGTTTCCAGATTTCTTCCCTTCCGAAGTTGATTATCCTTCGGTTCTATGCGAAAATAGAGTCTCGTATCGCCCCCCCCAAGCCGGTCCAGTATGAGCTTGTCTCTACTGGGCCGGTTTTTTGTCGTTTCCCTGCGACCTCTCCGCCGCTCACGACGAATCACTGGGGGCGGGCCACGTGCCTCCGATTCGCACGTGACCCGAGGAGGGCTTGACACATTGACGATTCTTGATTCAGGCGCGGCGGGTATAAGAGCCGGTGCCATTCCAGAGTATCGAAGGACCATCGCCCCGGAACGCGCCGACCCGGCGTGCCGCGGGGCCGCTTCAGCTTGATCACGGGCAGAAAATCACAGGAGAGTAAAACGATGCCGCCAGCACGCTTGAAGTCAGGATTCTTCTCCATCGCAACCGCCGCCGCTGCGGCGATGTGCACGCTCAGCATTTCCGCGGTGGCGAGCGGTCAGGGTTACATCTGCGCCGAAGGCGGGGGGAATCCCGGCAACGGCGATTGGGCCCCTTCCGTCTTCGGGTGGATGGTCGAGAAAGGCGGGCACGCCGATGTCGTCATTCTCGGTCTCTCCGGCTCGGATGCGGCGGCCACCGCCGCGTTCAACGCCGCCGGCGCCAACTCCGTCACCAATCTGGCCGTGAACGCGACGAACGCCGACACGCCGAGCGTGTACGACCAGATCACCGCCGCCGACATTGTCTGGATTCGCGGCGGAAATCAGTGGAACTACGTCAACCTCTGGGGCGGCACGTTGACCGAACAGGCGATTCGCGATGTCTTCGATGCCGGCGGTGTCGTCGGCGGCTCAAGTGCCGGCTGCGCGATCATGGGTTCGATCATCTATGACTCACAGTTCGGCTCGCTCTCGCCGCGCCAGGCCCTTCAGAATCCGTATCACCCGTTCCTGACCTTCACGACCGACTTTCTGGAACTGACGCCCGGCGTTCTGTTCGACACGCACTTCACCGAGCGCGGACGATTGGGGCGACTCATCGTCCAGCTCGGCCGGTACGCCGGCGACACCGGTGAGGACATTCTCGCCGTCGGCGTGGATGATCGAACCGCGCTCTGCATTCATCCCGACGGCACGGCCGAGGTTCGCGGCGAGGCGGCGGTGACGTTCCTGCACCTGACCGAAGAGTCGCAGCTCGAAATTGAACCCAATCAGACCCCCGTCATCACGCACGTTCGGCATACCCAGCTCACCGAAGGGTATACGTACGATCTGAACTCGCGTCAGGTCATCGCCCGGCCCGACCATGCGGTGCTGACCGGACCCTCCACGATCACGCCGGATTTCAACACCACCTCCCTCAACGGATCACTGATGAGCGAACGGTTGAAGGGCGAGTACTGGGTTGATGACGGCGGCAGCGCGTTCGCACTCTTTGACGGCGCGCTGGACATTCTGCCCGGCCAGAACCGGCTCCAGGGCGCGATCATCAGCACCAACGTGTGGGCCTCCAATAACTTCGCGGAGAACCGCACCGGCGGGCCGCAGTACGCGATCAAGGAGCACCCCCATCGTATGGCGCTCTTTCTCGACACCGGCGTGCAGTTGCAGGCGCGCGAGCCGGCGTTCCTCGACGTCAAGCCGGCCACCACCACACTGGAGTCGGCGTTTCTGCTGCTCGATGCGCACGAGATGATCAGCACCGCCCAGAGCACCTACTGGTCATCGAACAATTTCAGCGTCGGACCGCGACAGTCGGTGGCCATCGAAAACGCGATGCTCCACGCCCTGCGAAGCGGGATGAGCTACAACGCGCTGAGCCACGATCTGGCCGTCACCGGCGACCTGACCGGCGATGGGGTCGTGAACGTCTTCGATCTGCTGATGCTGCTGGATCAGTGGGGTGCGTGCAGCCATCCCGACCTCTGCCCCGCGGACCTCACCGAGGATGGTCAGGTCAATGTCTTCGACCTGCTGCTGCTGCTCGACAACTGGGGGTCATGAACGGAGCGTCCTGATCGACGAACGGCCCGCGCCATCTGAGTGCGAGGTACCTCGCAAAGAAACCGCCCCGACGAATCGATTCGTCGGGGCGGACTTTTTTGCCCGTTGCCGGAGACCGGCGTCCGGTTCTCGAACAGGTTCGAACCGGACAAAGGCGCTGATCACGCGTACGAGTGCAGCCCGGTGATGACGTAGTTGATGGCGATCCAGTTGAACAGCATCACCGCCGCGCCGATCAGCGCGATGACGGCCGTCCAGAGTCCCTTGTCGCGCACCTTCAGCCGGGCGTGAATGAGGGCCACGAACACGATGAAGGTGTTGAGGGCGAAGACTTCCTTCGGATCCCAGCCCCACGGCCGGCCCCAGGAGTGATCGGCCCAGATCGCGCCCATCACCGTTCCGGCCCACAGCAGGATAAAGGAGAGTTCGACCAGAATCATCGTTGTACCGTCGAGCACCTGGCCGACGGAGCTTCTCGCGCGGGTGATGATCGGCTGGCCGTCGGGCCCGGTCTGGATCAAGGAGGCCGCCCCGCCCATGCGGGCGTACTCGTTGATGCCGGGCTTGTCGGAAAACCAGCGGACGAAACGGAACATCAGATAGAGCGTCCCGGTCACCGCCGCCATGAAGATCAGGCAGTAACTCAGGATAATCACGTTCGTGTGAATGTAGAGCCAGAGATCGTGCAACACGGGCATCATGTTGCGGATGTTCGGATCGAGCCCGATCGGCATGTAGTAGGCGCACATGAGCGCGACCATGGAGGCCGCAGCGCTGCAGATCGCAAAGACGCTGCGCAACGGGAGGCGGCGCACGCACAGCTCAAGAAGAATGGCGGTGCACCCACCGAACCACGCGGCGGTGGTGACCGCTTCGAACATGTTGGAGTTCGGCCAGCGGTCGGAGACGTACCAGCGGATGAAGAGCGCGGCGGTGTGCAATCCGAAGGCAAGCAGGAACATGCCCATCCCGATCCACTGCGCACCGCTCCACCGGAAGACGAGGGCGAGCATGAGCGGAATCAGGCACAAACCGTAGAAGATCCACACCCACGTCATGTTGTGAACCTGGAAGTACCAGGATTCGAGCGGCAGCGGATTCGTGGTCCCCAGCGCGAGCGTCGCGACGTGGAAGATCGCGCCGCTGGCGACGAGGGCAACGCCGATTGACGTCATCGTGGGCCATTGGCGCGAGATGCCCATGAGGATGAAGATGCCGCAGAATAGAGTCGTTCCGATCGAGGCCATCCATTTCCAGCCGTCATCCGCCGCCCACGCGCCGGCGCCGTCCGGGTACGCACCGATCGGCTTGACCGACCACGGCCAGCCCGCACGACTTCCTTCGCCGGGATAGAGCTCGGGATTGACCTGCGGCAGAAGCGTCGCCAACGTCTTTGAATGGGCATTCACCCCCTCTGCGTTCATGCTCTGCCAGGCGCGTTGAAAGCCGTCCCACGCGTCCAGCAGTTGGCGCTTCAGTTCGACATCGACTCCGGAGAGAACATGGTCATCTCGATCCATGCTCGCGCGAAGCTGCTCGAAGGTCAGCCAGGGATCTTCGAATCCGCCGCCGGGCGGGGGAATCAGGCGGAGATTGTGTCGCAGCAAACCGGGACTGCTCACCGCGAGGGCGGACTCGAGTTCATTGACGAATCGGGCCGTCCGCAGCAGATCCTGCCGCATCGCATCGACGGTCTGATCGACGAAGGGATCGCGCAACATCGCCGGGGCAATCAGCCCTTCCTCAAGGAAGCGATCGAGCCGACGCTGGAGCTGCGCACGCACTTCGCCGTAGCGCTCGGCGGTGAGCGAATCCATCGCGTGGGAACCACCATTGTTCCCGGCCCCCATGATGCCGGACGGACCGCCGACATGCGTTTCGAACGATCTTTCCAGGGCCCGGATGATCTGGTCACGCACCTGGACGTTCTTGACGAAGACGATCGGTTCATCCTCGTAAGCGCGCGGCCGCAGCATGAGGTCCATGTACATAAACGGCGGCGAGAAAGTCCGCGCGGCGTGCGGTCCGCTGACAAACTGCATCATGCCGCGCGCAAAGGAGCCGTACGACTTCACGCGGCCGTCCGAATGCACCGCAATCCGGCCGAGGTGCGTGAAGTCGATTTCATTCTTGAATTCGGCGCGCCGTTCCGTAGTGGTGCTGCCGCTCTGAGCCATCACCACCGCGGGCCAAAGCGCCACGGTGACGAGCAACCCGATAAGAAGGTGTCTGCTGTGCGTGACTTTCATGTGCGATTCTCCGCCGTGGCCCCCACCGGTTCGAGTCGATGGCCAGAAGTGTTCGCCGATTCGGTCGCAGCGCCCGCCGCCGCGGTCTGCTCCGCCGCCAGGCGCTGCATGACGTTCTGCTGACGGCGGCGTTTGATGACCGGCTTGACGTAAAACGCATAGATCATCCCGAAAACGGAAATGATCGAGCCGGCCAACTGCGTCCAGACGCCGTTGCGGTTGCCGACGCCGAGGATGGTAAAGTTCATCCCGGCCGAGCCCTGATCACCCTCGCGGCGCGGCTCTTCGGGCGGGTCCCAGAACGACTGGAAGTACCAGAACCCGCCGTAGCTGCCCGGCCGGTTCATGCTGATGGTCTGCTGATTGACCCAGTCGCCCTCTTCTGCATCCCAGAAACTCACGACGCTGGTCCAGTCGCGGATGCTCGAGGTTTCGCCGGTGAAGCCGCCGATGTGCGAGGTCAGGATAAAGTCGTTCAGCGCGATGGGCGTCGGCAGTTCACGACGTTCGCGCGAATAGAGCAGTTCGATCACGCGGCCGTCCGCCAGTTCGATCTCGGCCGGGCGAAATGGATAGCGCCGCAGCGCATCGGTGCGCGAACGGAAGGGATAGATGTGGAACGGCATCCAGGCGGAGTGACCGGTTCCGACCGGCACGTGCGTCCGGACGAGGGAACGCTGCTGTCGTGCATCGCGGTCACGCTGCTCCGGCGGCACGATCACCGGACGGGTCTCCGACCATGTCCGGGGCGCGAACGCGATCACCTGCAGAAAGACCCCCGGCTGGATCTCGACCCGCTGTCCGGGACCGACCGGTTGAATCGTCGGCGTTTCGGCGCCGATCGCCAGCATGAGATGCAGGTCCTCTTCGCTCGGCCCGCCGATCATGGTCACCGGTGCGGGACGGCGGCCGGGCAGGTAACGCATCTGAATGCGTTCGTCGATGTCAAGCGGCTGCTCGTGCATGGCGCCGCCATCACCGAGTCGGAAGTCACGGTTTCCGAGCCGCTCATCACTGAAGACCCAGCGTTGGAACGTGCGCTCGGGCGACTGAATCTGCACGATCGCCACGGAGACCGGATCCGGTCCGCCCAGATCCAGACCGTCTTCGACGGCATCCACCCGGTAGGCAAACTCGGTGCCATCGATTTCGAGAAATTCATCGCCCATCGCTTCACCCGTCACATCGACCGTGAGATCGATGTCCTCACCGGGAACGCGAACGCGCAACCGCGGTGAGCGGAATTCGCCGGCGCGCGTGAACTCCTCTTCATTCTCAACCCACACGAAACGCATGCGGCCTTCTTCGACCACCTGATTCACCGGGTCGAACGCGATCATCTGGTAATCCTGGCTCTGTCCGCGATCGTTGGAGAGGCGAACGGAGACGACCGGATCAATCCGATTGCCGCCGGCCGCCCGCCGCGACTCGAGGAATCCGTACCGGACGTAGTGTGTGATTTCGATCGGAATATCCGGAAGCGGATCGTTCGGCTCACTCGCCCGCAGCGCGATCTTGAGATCGCGCGGGCGGAAGTTGTCGCTGGTCAGCCGACTCGATTCGGCCCAGACTTCACTTCGGGAACGGAGGTAATCGTTGTACCGCGGCAGGTTGGGAATCGGCCTCTGGACCCACTCCGTCCGGCCCTTCTCACGCAGGTAGATCGCGGGACGATCGACGAGGAAAAACTCACTTTGCGGCTTGTAGTCGAGCGAGAGCTGCACCCGCTCGTTCACCAGGCGCTCGCCGATCGCGTTGATCGCGCGGGCACGCGGCTGCGAGGGGTCGTTGGTGAAAATCGAATCTTCCGTGTACTGCGGAAAATCCGCGAGCAAGGTGCGCACGAACGGCTGGCCGGGCCCCTGCACCATCACAAAGACGGCGAAGGTGCGTTCGCCACGATGATCGCCGGAGAGAATCTCCCAGTTGGGGTCAATGCTCGCGATCTGGAAGCCGTACCGACCGTCCTCCGCATCGACGGTCATTCGATTGCCGGGCAGGGCGGGGAACGTCACCGGGTCGGCACCGGGGAGATTGATCGTGACCGCGCGGCGAATGATCGGCGCTTCACCTTCGAGTTTCGTCCAGAAGTACATCACGCTGCCGACCGCAATGATGATGATCCCGGTATGAATCATCCACACCCCGAGGTTCAACGTGTTGAACGGGATGCGGCGAATCGTCGCGACAACGAGGTTGATGCAGATCATCGCGATGAGCAGGTTGAACGGCCACCAGTGGAACCATTCGAACTCGGTCATCTCCAGCCCCGGCGCCTGCCGGATGTGGAGCTGCGTCCATTGCAGACCGAAAGTAAGTTCGTGCGCCCAGTCGTGATCGTTGACAAAGGCGTACTGACCGGGAATCCAGAATCCCGCCGACCCGACCGCGCTGTAGACGAACAGGACGGTCAACAGGATGACCCCGAGCCAGATACTGCTGAAAAAATCGAGAAGAGGTCGAACTACACCAGCGGACTGATTCATCGTGGCCTCATGCAAAGTCAGCATCAGCGAATCGGACAGAACGTACATGCCGTCCCGTACTGAGGGGAAACCGGCGACGACGACCGATGAGTGGCCCGCCGCCAAACACCGCCGCCCCTCCTCCACATCCTGTTTCGACCCCCGCAATCAGACCATCCTATTCATACCAATCGGCGAACGCCGTCTTTGGCGCCGCTATTGTGAATTATTTCTCGATCGCCGCCTGCGGTCCACACCCCATACCAACATATCGAAAGGAACGACTGCATGCCCGCCCCCGCCGGGAGCCATGCCGACATCTCCCCGACGCCTTGCCGACGCCTCATCGGTTCGCCGCGTCGAAGGAGAATGCACCGGCGATCGACCCCGGGAACATCCGTTGTTCACGCCCGATAAGCCGGCGAACGGCACGCCGCTGAACTGCAGCCCGGCCCCCGTTTGACCGATACGACAAGGCGCCCCACCGGTCGCGGCGCGCCGAGGCACCCCGTCTGGACTCTGCCTATAGTGGTGCCGTTCAAGGAGTTTGAAATGTCCCGAAAGAAGAATCGCGCGAATCGTCGAAAGAAAACCGTCACCCAGGGCGATACCGTGCCCGCCCGCCGTTACTCCGGTCTCACGGTCTGGGGGTTGATCGTGGTCGGCGTGGCCCTTGCCGCCTTTGCCATCGGCCCCTTCGCACGGTTTGATCTTGCCCAGCAGCAGGCCGAGGAAGCCAGCGCGACGGCGACGGAAAATGTCATTCCCGCCCGCGCCGATGACGGCAGTGCCCTGCCCCTGGATCCCGGCGCCCCGCCGATTCAGTTTCGGCCGGGCCGCATCGAGTTCGGTGAATCCGCGCCGAACACCATGCACGACGCGGTCGCGCAGATCACCAACACCGGCCGTGAGACGCTCCAGATTGTCCGTGGTGGGGCGAGTTGTCCCTGTACGCAGCTTGAGCTTCCCGCCCGGCGACGGCTCGAACCCGGCGCCAGCATGAACATCAACATCACGATGGACAGTGAGAACCGGGCGGGCCTCAAGACCGTCACCGCGCGGGTTTTTGCCGCCGGCTTCGAAGCCCCCGCCACGCTTCCCGTCACGGTCACGGTCATCGAATAGCCGGCGCCCGGCCCGAACCGGCGTGATCGATCGTCTTTGGGCGCGGTGCGCTCCGCCCTCTGGCCGCAGTACGCTACAGTGTCGCTCGTTCACGAGCGGCAGCATGCGATGACCCACGCAGAGAACCGACCATCTCAGGCCCGGCGCCGCCCCTGGATCGTTCTGGGCGCCACGCTCGTTGCCGTTGGCTCGTACTTCGCGCTGCCGGCAGAGATGGATGAACTCAGCCGGCGGATGGTCGTCATCTTCATCCTCGCGGCGGTCTTCTGGGCCACCGAAGTCATCCCGCTCTACGCGACTTCCTTCTGCGTGATCGGGCTGCAGGTGTTGCTGCTCGCTCAACACGGCGGGCTGGCGGGGACGGGCGACCTGAGTTTCGGCCGGTTCTTTGAACCGTTCGCATCCAGCATCATCATTCTCTTTCTCGGCGGCTTTCTTCTCGCCCGGGCGGTCTCCAAGCATCACATCGACAGCGCGATCGCGGCCAGGGTCCTGCGTCCCGTGGCGCACAAGCCGGTGCTGCTCCTGTTTGCCGTGATGGGGCTGACGGCGTTCTTTTCGATGTGGATGAGCAATACCGCGACCACGGCGATGATGATCGCGATCATCATGCCGATTCTGAAACGCATCCCCGAATCGGCCAACTTCGCGCGGGCGCTGATTCTCGCGGTGCCGCTGGGGGCGAACATCGGCGGCCTGGGGACGCCGATCGGCACACCGCCCAACGCGGTGGCGATGGCGGCCCTGCGCCGCGCGGAGTTCGACATCACCTTTCTCGACTGGATGCTGATCGCCGTGCCGCTCGAAATCGGCCTGCTCGCGCTCGCGGGCGGACTTCTGGTTCTGTTCTATCCCCCGGGACGGGAACTTGACCTGTCTGATCTGGGCGAGCGCGAGCCGATCACCTCACGCGGCTGGCTCACGCTGGGCGTGCTCGGCGCGGCGATCGTGTTGTGGCTCACCAGCGGCTGGCACGGCGTGGCCGATGCGGTCATCGCCCTGCTCGCCGCCGCGGTGCTGACCGCCTTCTCGATTCTCGATCGGCGCGATGTCGATTCGATCGACTGGAACATTCTCATCCTGATGTGGGGCGGCCTCTCGCTCGGCGTGGGGATGGAAGCGACCGGACTGGTCGGCTACGTCGTCGAGCAGCCGATCTTCGCCGATATCACCGGCTTCATGCTCGCCCTCGCCGTCGTCGTGCTCGCCGTCGGGTTGTCCACCTTCATGTCCAACACCGCGGCGGCGAACCTGATCATTCCCATGGCGATGGCGATCTCCGTGGCCGAAGGCGGCACCCTGGCAATCCTGACCGCCCTGGCCTGCTCCCTCGCCATGGCGCTGCCGGTTTCCACCCCGCCCAATGCGATTGCCTTTTCCACCGGGCGCCTTCCGGCCCGCAGTCTCCTCTGGGTCGGCGGCACGATTTCCATTCTGGCGATGGTCGCCCTCCTGCTCGGCTACCAGTTCGTGATTCCGCTGTTTTTCGGTTCGTGAGCCGATCCCGATCACCGCGTCACCCTCTGACCTCCTTTTCCTCGCCCGCTTCCGGCCGGCCACCGCCTCACGGGGAACTCCGCACGCGTTCCCGATGAGTTCCGCCCCCCCCCACACACACGACGTTCGAGTCCGCCGACCACGCCGCAAACCGCCCGGGCAGCGGCCGCGGCAACGGCCCGGACACCGGTTGCACCTTCGCCGCGCGGCAGGGTACAATCCTCCTGCTGCGGGTGTAACTCAATTGGTAGAGTGTCAGCCTTCCAAGCTGAATGTTGCCGGTTCGAGCCCGGTCACCCGCTTTGACGGAGCAAACACGGCATCGCTCGCACGGCATCGGGGCACACGGGCATCGGGGCACACGGGCATCCAGGCATCGGGGACCGCCGTTCGCGGCTCAACGTGATGCCTCGCGGCGTCATTGAATCGTGCCGCCAGGACTGCGGTCCGATGAACAGTCGACTCATCCCCTCAACTGCGGCTCGAGCCGGCGGCGTCCTTCTCCGCTTCGCTGGGCGTCTCTTCGCTCAACTCCCGGCGCATGATCTTGCCGGTCGGATTGCGCGGCAGTTCCTTCACCACCCGGATCTCACGCGGCACCTTGTACCCCGCCAGTCGATCGCGGCAGTGGGCGCGCAGCTTGCCCGCATCGAACTCGGCATCCTCCTCGAGCTCGACGAACGCCAGGGCGACCTCGCCGCGGGATGAATCCTGCATGCCGATGACGGCGGATGAGTACACGGAGGGGTGCGCGTTGAGCACCTCCTCGATTTCGCGCGGGAAGACATTTTCGCCGCCGATGATGAGCATCTCCTTGTACCGGCCGGTGATGTAGAGATGGCCGTCCTCGTCGAACCGCCCCATATCGCCGGTGCGGAAGAAGCCGTCCTTATCAAGCACCTTGTCGGTTTCATCCTCGAGCTTGTAGTACCCCTTCATGACATTCGGACCCTTGATATAGACCTCGCCGTCTTCGCCCGGACCGACTTCATTGCCTTCGGCGTCAACGATCTTCTCTTCCACACGCGGCAGCGGCTGACCGACACTCCCGGGTTTGTGATCCTGCGGGCGGCACCAGTTGGAGACCGGCCCGGTCTCGGTGAGCCCGTAACCTTCGTTGATGGTGATCCCGAACTTCTCCTTGAACCCGTCAAAGACGGCCTGGGGCAGCGGCTCCCCGCCGGAGACGATGTACTTGAGGGACTTGAGATCGTCCGCCCTGGCGCTCTTCGCGCTCAGCAGCGCGTTGTACATCGACGGAATGCCGATGAACGCGGTCGGCCGATGCTGCTTCATCAGCTCAAGAATCTTCTTCGGCACGAACCGCGCGGTATAGACCGCCTTGCACCCCGTGATCAGTGGCAGCAGGGTGAGCACGGTCAACCCGAAGCTGTGGAACTGCGGCAGGACACCCAGCAGGACGTCTTTCTTCGTGAAGTTCGCCCACTCGACACACTGCTCGACGTTCGCGCGCAGGTTCTCGGACGTCAGCATGACGCCCTTCGGCTTGCCCGACGTGCCGGAGGTATAGAGCAGAACCGCCACGAAATCGTCCGGCGTCTTCTTCGGAAACATGATCGGCGGGATGCCCTTGAACTTCATCTTGTCGAGACGGATCTCGTTGATCCCTTCCGGCAGTTCCCCGAACATGTCGATCATCGGCGTGACGGTGATGACGGTGTCGATTTCTGCATCGTTGATGACATATTCGCGATCATCCTTTTTGAGCAGATAATTGATCGGGACGATGGTTCGGCCGAGCAGCCAGGTCGCGATGAGGGCCATCGGGAAGAGCCCGGAGGTGGGCAGCATCACGCCGATATGCCGCTGGTCGGTGGTTCGGCGGATCTGGCCCGCCAGGTGGAGCGCCCCGACGAGAAGTTCGTACCCCTTCCACGTCTTCTGGTCATCCACAACCCAAATCGAGAGGGGCGAAAGGATCAATCGACGATAAATCGGACTGAAGACGCGCATCGGAGCTGGTCCTCCCTGAAGTGGAACACAGGAATCTGCCGATCAGTACGATACGTCCCCGACGTCGTCCCGCCAATTCCAGAAAGAGAGTTCTTCCGGCCGCGATTCGTGCGGCCACGCAGAAAGAAGTCGCCATGTTCGAGATCCGATCCGCCCCGTCCCTCATTTCGATGCCGCTGCTGCTCCTGCTGCTGGCTTTCGCCGCCCTCCCACTCACCGGGTGTGAATCCACCCCCCGGGCCAACGGCGGGTTGAGCCAGGCCGTGCATGATTACGAAAGCGGCCGCTATACCGTCGCCCATCGCCGCGCGGTGGAGTCCATGCGCGGCGCGAGCGGTGTGGAGCGCGACAAGGCGGCGTACGTCGCCGGCATGAGCGCGCACCGTTTCGGCGACAAGAGTGAGGCGGACCTTCGGTTCAACGCGGCGATCAACTCGCAGGACCCGATCATCGCCGGCCGCGCCAAGGCAATGCTTGGCCAGATCCGCATGGACCAGGGGCGCCCCCGCGAAGCGGTCACGCTCTTCGAAGAAGCGGCGCGTCAACTCGACGGCACCGACGCCATGCAGGCGCGCCAGTACGCCCGGCTCGCGCGGAACGAAGCCGGCATCACCCGCAACGACGACAACTCTAACCCGCTGCCGCCCGGCTCGGGGTTCGCGCTGCAGATCGGCGCGTTTCAGAATCGACGCCATGCCGACCGCGCCGCGGAGCAGGCACGGGATCTCGCTCACCGCGACGGGCTCGGCACCGTGCGCATCGTGCCGCGGATCGATCAGCGGGGTCGTGAACTGTACGTCGTGCAACTCGGCGAATTCGGCTCGCGCGATGAAGCGAGCCGGGTGCGCCAACGCGTCGGTCGCCTGGACTACATCGTCGCGCCGCTCGCCTCCGCCACGCGGTAACGCGACCACCGATCACGTTTTTCAGCGCAAAGAATTCGATTGACGCTCAGCGCCCCGCGTTGAGTCTCGATGTCACCCGCTCGGCTTCACGGGTGTTGCCCGCGGCCTCGTGCAGTTGCGCCAGCCGGCGGCCGACCCGGTACCAGTTGCTCTGCCGCGCAAACGGCGCGGAGCGAGACGGCGGCGGATCGATCTTGGACCAGACCTGCCGGTAGAGCGGGATGACGTGATCCTCGCGATCGTTTTCCTGCAGCAGGCGTTCCAACTGGCGCAGCGCGGTGACCGCAAACCGACCGGCGTTGGCGTAGCGATGAATCACATCCTCGTAGCACCGGCGTGCGTTCTCGAGATTTCCGGCCGCCTCCCACATCGCCGCCTGCCGCATGCGAATCTCCGCCGCCAGATCATGCCGGCGGCGGAATCGCTCGAACGCCGATTCCCACAACCGGTTCTGCTGCTCGACGGAGTCGATGCTTTCGATCATCGGCGCCAGCAGCGCGAGCTGAAAATCGAGGTCGTCCTGACCGCAGAGCCGCCCGAGCGCTTCGGCCCAATGACGTTTCTGGCCCAGCGACAGTTGCCGACCGGAGGCGAGATCGCGAATCTCAAACCACGCCGGTGCGTAGCCGGCACTCGTGCGCAGCGCCCGTTCGATCAGGTCCAGCTGCGCTTCCAGCGTGGCCGTCCGGACCGGCTTGCGCGGCTTGTCGCCGGATGATCGGCCCGGCGGCCGCAGGGATTCAATGTCTTCTTCGGATAATTCCCGCAGTCGACGCGCGGCGTCGGTCAGGCCCGCCGCCGCCTGCCGCGACGCGGTCTCGCTGGCCACGAACTGCGCCACCAGCGAGAGATGCGCATCGGGAATCCATTGTCGCGTCTGCGGATCGAGCAACTCACCTCGCACGCCGCGATACGCCTCGTACCGGCCCGCATCGAAGTTCCACTGCGCCCGTCGGCCTTGCACCTGAAGAAAGCCGACCCACGCGTGACTGACATTGGCGCTGCGTCCGCGCACGTACGCGGTCGGCACGCCGATCGACTTGCCGATGCTCATCGCGTAGTACGCCTGATCGGCGCAGACTCCGCCGTAATTCAGAATGTTCTCAAGGGAGAAGCCGGCCTGGGTGACGCGCTTGGGCGTGCCGAGACGGACATGGTCGTCGTCGTAGCTGATGTCAAAGTACAACTCACCGATGTGCTCATGACCGCGGTGACGCCGCATGGCCCAGAGCATCTCTTCGCGGCTGAGCGTCGTGTCGACGATGTAGATCATCAACTCCGTCGGCATGTTTCGGATGCCGTAGAGCATCTGACCCTCATGCGTGGTGTGAAAATCGAAAATCAGACGCGGATCGGGAGCACCGGGACGATTCTCATTGACCCGCCGCTCGAACGGTCGATCGTGCACCACGGCGATTGACGCGGCGAGCGTGGCGTACTGATTCAGCAAGTCGCCGCGATGCGAACGCAGGCGATCCAGCACCGCGTACACCGCCGCCGGTTCCTGGTGCTCCGGTTTCACCGCGAAGGCCATCTCCATCGCAAGGCGTTCGGAATCGAGCAGAAACGGCACCATCCGCGCGCGGAGATCATCCGGCAGATCGGCCATATGCCCCGTCAGACGTTTGAGAAACGCCGCCGAACGAAACACCTCGATCTGTTCGTCCGGGGCGTAGAGTACCACCCGATCGAACAGTTCCGTGGCCCGCTCGTGCGCCCGCCGGGCATCGTTCGTCCGGCGCAACTGGTTCAGGACCGTGACGACTTCCGCGCGAACTTCCTGATGAAGTGACCGGGCGCTGAGCGTTCCCGGCCGAATCGCCAGCAGCACGGTCACCGCCAGCACCATCCGGAGCGTTGCGGGTTTTCGCGTCGGCATGTTCACGGTGCGCCGGAGTCTCTTTAAAACGCGATCAGACCGCCGCGCTGCTTCGATTGGCGCGCTGCCCGGACGCCGCCGGCGCTGCGTGCGTGCGCAGATAGGTGATGATCGTCCCGGCGACATGGTCCTGCTGCTCGTCGGTCAGCTCCGCAAAGATCGGCAGCGCGATCGATTCCAATGCGATCGTTTCCGAATGGGGCAAGTCACCCCGGTTGTAGCCGAGCGCCGCAAAGCACTTCTGCAGGTGGAGCGGGATCGGATAATAGATCTCCGTCCCGATCTGGTGCTCGCTCAGGTGCCGGCGAAGCGCATCGCGATGTTCCGCCGGCACGCGAATGACGTACTGATTGTAAATGTGCTCGGCCTTCCCCGCGGCCGGCGCAGGCGTGATCAGGGGCAGCGCATCATCCTGCCACCCCTTCGCGCTGGTCGTCGCACCGGCCTCGGCGAACCGGCGGTCGTACCGCGCGGCGTTCTCCCGGCGTCCCGCGCTCCACGCATCGAGATGCGGCAGCTTGACCTTCAGGACCGCCGCCTGCAGCGCATCCAGCCGCGAGTTGTAGCCGACAAAGTCGTGATGATATTTCACCTTCGACCCGTGATTGCGCAGCATCATGATCCGTTCGGCCAGTGCTTCGTCGTTCGTGGTGACGATGCCGCCGTCGCCGTGGGCGCCGAGATTTTTGGTGGGAAAGAAGCTGAAGCAGCCGAGCGTCCCGCGCGTCCCCGCCCGCGCGCCGGTCGCATCCCGCGCCCCGATGGCCTGGGCGGCGTCTTCGACCATCGGCACCCCGAACTCCCGGCCGATCTCCAGCAGCGCCTCCATGTCCGCGCACTGACCGAACAGGTGCACCGGCATGATCGCCTTGAGCTTGCGGCATTTTTTCGCCGCGGCCCGCACCCCTTCCGGGTCGAGGTTGTACGTGGCGGGATCGATGTCCACGAAGACCGGCGTCGCGCCGGCGTTGTGAATGTAGCCGCCGGTGGCGAAGAAGGTGTACGACGGGCAGATCACTTCATCGCCCGGCCCGATCTCCAGAGCGCGGAGTGCGAGCAGAATCGCATCCGAACCGGAGGCGCACCCCACCGCGTACGTGCAACCGCAGTAGCCGGCCACGGCACACTCGAGTTCGCCGACCTTCGGCCCGAGAATGAAGTACTGGCTGTCGATCACCTCATCGACCGCGGCGTGAATCTCATCGCGGATGGCGGCGTGCTGGGCCTTGAGGTCGAGAAGCGGAACGTTCGGAGGTGTGCTCACGGTGCGAATCCTGATGAAATCTGGCGAGTCAG
>SKZB01000140.1 GCA_007127615.1 Phycisphaerales bacterium
CCCGTGGAAATCATCACTTCCGATCGCCCATCCGGGAAAAATCAGCCGCAGAAGCAGCCCTGATTCGGCAATCGGTCCCGATTCGCCATCGCTGCGCGGGTAAGATGACCGATTCGCATGAGTACTGCCCCTATCCAACCCGAGCCGGCGCGCCGGAGTGACGAATCGACCGGGATCGATTCGGTCGCCTTCGTCAGCCTCGGCTGCCCGAAGAACCTCGTCGATTCGGAGAAGATGCTCGGCACGCTGCGCTCGACCGGCTTCAACCTGGTCAACGCCGATGCCACCGCCGATGCGATCGTGATCAATACCTGCGGCTTCCTCGAAGCCTCGAAGCAGGAATCGCTCGAGGTCATCGGCGAAGCGATCGACCGCAAGAAGCGGGGCGAGTTGAAGCGCGTCATCGTCGCGGGCTGTCTCGTGCAGCGTCACCGCGCGAAACTCCTCGAGTGGGCGCCGGAGATCGATGCGATGATCGGCGTGTTCGATCGTGATCATGTCATCGAGGCGGTCAGCGGCAACCGCGCCGCGAACGATCGGGAGAGCGCCGCCGCCCTCGCCGAAGCGCCACGGTACTGGATCGCCGGCAACGCGCTGCAGGCCGCCGAGGATCGGGGCGTCAACACCGTCGGGCTCACCGTCAACGGCCGCGACGGTCGAGGGGTCGGCTACTTCGAAGATGATTCCAATCGCTTCCGCCTCACGCCCCGCCACTGGAGCTACCTGCGCGTCAGCGAAGGGTGCAACCAGAAGTGCGCGTTCTGCACCATTCCGTCGATCCGCGGCAAGATGCGCTCCAAACCCCTCGATCGCATCGTGACCGAAGCGCGGCAGCTCATGGCCGACGGCGCGTTTGAGCTCAACCTCATCGGGCAGGACACGACCAGCTACGGCTACGACATCTACAACGCGCCGCCGGCGCCCGCCCGTGAGACGCCGGGGCCGACGGCCGAGTCGGTTCGTAACGCCGTCACCGTCCCCACCCCCCGGGGTGATCTCACCTACCCCGGCGATCTGCTCGGCCTGCTGCACGCCCTCAACGATGTCGCAGCTGACTTCGGCGGGGGGTGGATGCGCCTCATGTACGTCTACCCGACCTACTTCACCGATGAGATGATCGACACGATCGCGCAGCTGCCGCACATCGTGAAGTACATCGACATTCCGCTGCAGCACATGTCCGACCGCATGCTGCAGACGATGCGCCGCAACATCACGAAACAACAGCAGGCGGATCTGCTCTACAAGTTGCGTGATCGCATTCCCGGGCTCGCGATCCGCACGACGTTCATTACCGGTTTCCCCGGCGAGACCCCGGAAGATCACGAAGAACTTCTCGAGTTCATCGATGAATTCGGCTTCGACATGATGGGCGTCTTCCGGTACTCGCGCGAGCCCGGCACCCCGGCCGGCCGCATGGACCTGGATCCCCAACTGCACGTACCGGAGAAGATCAAGGCCGAGCGGGAGGCGGAGCTGATGACCCTGCAGCAGGAGATCGCCTTCGGGAACGCGGCGTTCGTCGCGGAACAGCGCAGCCGGTTCGATGTGCTGATCGAGGCGCCCGCGCCGGGCGACGAGACGTCCGGATCTCGCCCGTCGGGGAGCGGGCCCCGCGAGGGAGGGGGCCAGGGCGAGTCGGCCCGCGATCCCTATGAAGGCGCGATCCGTCGTTATCTCGGCCGGTGCTACCACCAGGCGCCGCAGGTCGATTCGGTCACGCACGTTGTCAGCGCAGAACCGCTCTCGCCCGGCGAGCTGGTTCGCTGCACGATCATCGACAGCGACGGCTACGACCTGATCGCCCGCCCGACCGCGGAACTGGAGCGGAAGGTGACCCTGCCGGTGGTGGGGTGAAGCTGGGGGATGAAGGTGGTCGGGTGAAGCAAGCCGCCGCCCCCACCGCCGCGCCCCCGGCCCCGGCCTCCGAAAGAGATCATTCGATCAATATGTCGGGAAAAGTCTGGACCGGCCGCAAACGTCCGGTATCTTGGGTTCAGCCGGAGGTGTGGGGTGGAGGAACCGAGTCCCGGTTCTCAGCGTTTTTTTCGAGCGCGGACCGATCGTGCGCCGCGGCGGCCGGTGTGATTGGATGGTGGACCTCACCGGTCTGGAACGACGCTTGGAACCATGCTTGGAGCCAAGCTTGGAACCATGGATTGTTCAACCACCCAGTTTTTGAAAGGAAGAGATTCAATGTTGATGGCATCACTCGAACCCCGGGCGGCATTCGGGATGACTCCCCTCGCGTTCAGCGCACTGCTCGCCGTCACACTGACGGCGACGACGGCCGCGATCGCGGATGACTGCACGCCGGTGTGGGATCAAGAGTTCGGATTGCCCGGTGCGCCGTCCAGCGTGGTCTTTGACTTCGCCGAGCACAACGATGAGCTGTACGCCGTGGGCGGATTCACCAGCATCGGTGGCGTCGCCGCGAACCGCGTCGCGCGGTGGAACGGGAACAGCTGGCATGCACTCGGCTCGGGATTGAGCAACAGCGACGTCTACGGCGCTGCCTCATTCGGCGGAGATCTTTACGTCGCCGGCTACTTTGACTCCGCGGGCGGAACGCCGGGCACCGCGAAGCTCGCGCGGTGGAACGGTACCACCTGGCAGTCCGTCGGCGCGCAGCTTGGGGCGTTTTTCAACCAGTTGTGGGGGCTGGCAACCTGGGACGATGGCAACGGCGAAGCGCTCTACGTCGCGGGGAACTACGTCAACATTGCGGGCATCCCCGATGCCAGCTTCATCACACGGTACGACGGGACCACGTTCTCCGCGCTCGGCGCGCCGATCGGCGGCCCCCCGGATTTTCCGCTGATCGTCTTTTCCGTCTATCCGTGGGATGACGGCAGCGGTGAAGCACTCTATGCCGGTGGCCGCTTCCTCAATGTGGATGGCGTTCCGGCCAACCGTATCGCGCGCTGGGACGGTGAGAACTGGTCGGCGCTCGGAGCCGGACTCGACGGCCCGCTGGGGGCCTCGTCGGTCATGGACATGGTCGCGTTCGATGACGGCACCGGGGAGCAGCTCTACGTGGCCGGCCAGGCGTTCACCTCCGCCGGCGGCGAGACCGCGCTGCGGGTGGCGCGGTGGGACGGCTCAAACTGGTCCGCGGTCGGTGCGGGCTTTGCCGACGGTATCGTCTGGGGGCTGCAGGTCTTCGATGACGGCCAGGGGCCGTCGCTCTATGCCTTCGGAACCTTTACGGCCTCCGGAAGCACGCCGCTCAACGGGGTCGCGCGGTGGAACGGCACCGGTTGGGAATCGGTCGGGGGCGGCGCGAACGGGTCGGCGTACCGCGCGATTGTCCACGATGATGGCGCGGGTCCGGCGATGTACGTCGGCGGCGCCTTCACTTCGATCGCGGGGACGCCTTCCAACCGCATCGCCCGGCTGATCCCGTGTGAACGCGATGGCGTGCCCGGCGATCTCAATGACGACGGCGTGGTCAATGTCTTCGATCTGCTGATCCTGCTCGGTGAGTGGGGCCCCTGCGCCGATCCGAATGCATGCCCGGCGGATCTGGATAACAGCGGCGGCGTCAATGTGTTCGACCTGCTGCTGCTGCTGGGCAACTGGGGCTGATCGCGCGACCTTCGTTGCACCTTCAACTCAACGCGCCGATCCGCGCTTCTGCGCGGGTCGGCGTTTTCAATGCGCTCGATCAAAACGCGACCGAAGCGTCCGCGATCGGTTGAGGCGACCTATCCTTTCCCGATGATATCTGTTTCAGAGAGACTGGACCGGATCGACCATATCATCGCAAAGTTCATGCGCCGCTGGGGCATGACGGCGATGCGCTATTCGCTGGCGGTGATCTTTATCTGGTTCGGCCTGCTGAAACCGTTCGGCATGTCCCCGGCCGAGGGGCTCCTGATGGCCACGGTGGACTGGATGCCGCTGCTGTCACCGCGCGGCTGGCTGCACGTCATCGGCTGGTGGGAGGTGTTGATCGGGATCACCTTTCTGTTTCGTGCGACGATTCGTTTGGCGATCGCGCTGCTGGCCATGCAGATGCTCGGCACGTTCATGCCGCTCGTCCTGCTGCCCGAAGTGAGCTTCCAGGAAGGGCGTCTGCCCTACGCGCTGACGCTGGAAGGTCAGTACATCGTCAAAAATCTGCTGATCATCTCGGCGGCGCTCGTGATCGGCGGCACGGTGCGCGGAAAGCACGCAAAATCAGTGTGAGCCTTCACTTCGGTATGCGCTTTTCGGCGCGAGCGCGGCATCTCCACGCGCAATCACGGCGATTTATTCATCCACGGTTCGACTTCACGACGTACCCTTCTCTGGAGAGACGTCCGTGACCCGGCCTCGGCGGATCCGACGGCAGGGTGCGGATACTGAAGGGTGGGCAGCGATGCGCATCCGCCAATGACTTCCGAAAGGAACAACATGACGAATCGAGAGTTACTCATCAATGTGCGACGCTGGATGACCGCGTCGGCCATCATCGTGACCGCAACGTTGGCTTTCGCGCTCGTACCCGGTTGCAACACGATGGAGGGCGCGGGTAAGGACGTTGAGTCCGCAGGCGAATCCGTTCAGGATGCCGCGAACTGATCGATTCGATGGCTGACGGCACGAGATTGATCGATGTCGTCTGCGCCAAACCCCATCGACGATGTATCCCGAGTCTCCGGCTCGGGATACGTTCTTTGTCAACCCGCCCCGTTTGAGCGCGTCGGCCCGGGTGCGAATAATTGACCGAAAGGATGACCGTGGAAATTCTCTCTCTGATCTGGCTGGTGATCGTGATTCTCGTGATCGTCACCTGTACTACTACCCAAAAACTGGGCGCGGGGTTAAGGTGAGTTCGATCCCGA
>SKZB01000498.1 GCA_007127615.1 Phycisphaerales bacterium
CGCGCCTGTGTCGCCATGGCGGGGGCGACGGCGAAGTTCATCACGCTCAAGCCGCCGCATTTTCGCATCGATGAGTCCGCCCTGCGGGAGGCGTTCTCCGACCGGACCCGTGCGATTCTGATCAACACGCCGCACAATCCCACCGGCACGGTGTTCAATCTCGATGAACTTCACCTGATCGCGGAGTTGTGCCGGGAGCACGATGCGATTGCGATCACCGATGAGGTGTACGAACACCTCACCTTCGGCGTGGAACATGAGCATCTCGCCGCGGTGGACGGGATGTACGAACGCACCGTCACGCTTTCTTCCCTGGGCAAGACGTTCTCCTTCACCGGCTGGAAGATCGGCTGGGCGATCGCGCCGCCGAATCTGTCCAACGCGGTGCGGATGGCGCACCAGTATCTGACCTTCGCCAGCGCCACCCCGCTGCAGCACGGTGCGGTGGCGGCGGTCAGTGCGCCGGATGCCTACTTCGAGGATTTTCGCGCGGCGTACCGGCGGCGGCGTGATCTGCTCGTGGACGGTCTCGCCCGCGTCGGCTTCGAGGTCTACCCGCCCGAGGGCACGTACTTCGTACTGGCGGACCACACGCCGTTCGGCTTTGCGAATGATGTTGTATTCTGCAAGTATCTCATCGAAGAGATCGGCGTCGCGGCGATTCCGCCGAGCGCGTTCTACGCCAATCCCGAAGAGGGCAAAGACCTCGTGCGGTTCGCGTTCTGCAAGAGTGAAGCGATGTTGCGCGAGGCGATCTCGCGGATGAGTGGATTGGGGAAGGCGCGGAGGCACGACGTCACGTAGGCACGGAGGGGCGAAGTCTCGGGTGGTCAGGTGGGGGGCTGGCGGCGAAGCCCCCGGAGAAGGTGCCCGAGTCACTCCTCACCCGCACGATCTCCGGAAGACCCAAAAAAACGCGGCACCGAAGATTCGGTGCCGCGCTTGTCAATTCTTCAGGTTGATCGGTCTTCAGGTTGATCGGTGGGCGGTGGCTTACGCCGTCGCGCCGGCGAGCGATTTCGCGGCGTCCTTCAGGGCCGCGGCCTTGTCGGTCTTCTCCCACGGGAAGCTGCCTTCACAGCCCTCGCCCGGGGTGCGGCCGAAGTGGCCGTGGTGCGACGTCACGCGGTAGATCGGACGCAGCAGATCGAGTGAGGTGATGATGCCGTGGGGCGTAATGTTGAAGTGCTCGCGCACCAGCTTGGCGATCTGCACTTCATCGATCTTGGCGGTGCCCTGGCAGTCCACGTGGACCGAGGTCGGTTCCGCCACGCCGATCGCGTAGCTGAGCTGCACTTCGCAGACATCGGCAAGTTCCGCCGCCACGATGTTCTTCGCGATGTACCGCGCCATGTAGGTGGCGGAGCGGTCCACCTTTGACGGATCCTTGCCGCTGAACGCGCCGCCGCCGTGACGGCCGCGTCCGCCGTAGGTATCGACGATGATCTTCCGTCCGGTCAGTCCGGCGTCGCCGTGGGGCCCGCCGAGCTCGAACTTGCCGGTCGGGTTGACGTGGATGGTGATGTCGTCGTTCCACCACTTGCCGAGAACGGGCTTGAAGATGTGCTCGATCACCGCTTCCTTCAGACCCTGCTGATCGTTCGTCCACTCCGGGCCGTGCTGGGTGGACATGACGAGCGTGTCGACGCGGGTGGGGTTCTGGCCGTCGTACTCGACGGTGACCTGGCTCTTGGCGTCCGGGCGCAGATGGGGAATCGTGTTGTTCTGACGGACTTCCGCCTGCTTGGCGACGAGCTTGTGGGAGAGATCGATCGGCAGGGGCATGAGCGACTCGGTTTCGCGGCAGGCGAAGCCGAACATCAGGCCCTGATCGCCCGCGCCCTGTTCTTCCTTGCTCTTGCGGTCCACGCCCTGGTTGATGTCGGGGCTCTGCTTGTCGAGCGCGACGAGCACCGCGCAGCTGTTGCCGTCGAATCCCTTCTCGCCGCCGTCGTAGCCGATGTCGAGGATGGTCTTGCGAACGATGTCGGCGATATCGACGGTGCCGCGGCAGGTGACTTCGCCGGCGATGACGGCCATGCCGGTATTGACGAGGGTCTCACACGCCACGCGGCAGTCGGGGTCGATCTCGATCATCGCGTCGAGAATGGCATCGGAGATCTGGTCGGACACCTTGTCGGGGTGTCCCATCGATACGGATTCGGAAGTGAACAGTTGCGTCATGGACTACGCCTTTCGTCAGGTTCAAATGTCTCGTGAATCAGCCGGCGAACCGGCCGCTTTTCTTTTCATCGATTTCGGTATCGATCTGTTCATCCTGTTCATCAATCTGTGATTGATTCGTCTATCCGGATAATTGGATGAAGTGCATCAAGTATAGGGCGCAAGTCCGATTTTCGCAAGCGGCAGCTCGGCCGACCGTCCGGGAATGCCGCTCATGTGCCCAATAACGCCGATCTCTTGTGGGCTTTCGCAACTTTCGCATGCAGGGCTGCGAATCGAATGTAAAGTAAGGGTTCGCGGTTGCGGAAGCGGGCATCTTGTTTTCCCCGCCGATTCACCGCGCTCTGAAAGGAGTCATTCGGTTGATTTCTATTCGACATCTGTTCGGTTCTATGGCGGCGGCCGCGCTCGCAATCGGCGCGGTCGGTGCCGCCTCCGCGGGCGATCGCGTTGCCGCGGATGAACCGGTCCAAGCTCCGGTCCAACCGGTCGCCCTCCCGGGGGACGCTGCGGAGGGGCGCGCGATCGTTCGGTTCCGGCCCGGCTTTCTTCCGGCGGAACGGCCTGACGGCCGACCGCAAGTCGAGCGGATCGCGAACGTCCCGCCGAACGACGACGTTGACCAGCTTATCGGACCGGTCCAGCATCAAATGCCGATTCATCTGATTGATGCTGAGGTTGATCAACTCAACGCCCAACTCGATGTCTGGAAGGTTGATGCCATTCGACCGCTCTTCGATCCGGCTCCGGTGAACGAAGCGCTCGCCCGGGAAATCGGCCTCGATCGGTACTTTGTGCTCGAGGTGGCGCCGGCACTCGGCGTTCCGGAGGTCGTTCGTGAACTTCGCAGATTTGATGCGGTCGTTGAGAGCGCGGAGCGGGACCACTATGGCGACTTGGCGTCGGAGCCGCCGAACGATATTCACTTTGAACTTCAGTACGGTCTGCACAACGTCGGGCAGTCGATCTCCGGGATGACGGGGGTACCCGGGGCCGATATCAGGGCGCTGGCGGCGTGGGAGATCACCACCGGGAACCCGGACATCATCGTTGCGGTCCTGGATGCAGGTGTGAACGAACACGACGATCTGGACGGACAGTTGGTCGAAGGATGGAACGCGGTCAATCCGGGCGGGCCGACGGGCGACTTCTGTCAGTCCCACGGCACGCGCGTGGCGGGCGTGGTCGCGGCGAACAAGAACAACGAAATCGGCATCGCGGGTATCGCGCCGAAGGTGAAGGTCATGCCCATTGTCGTCTTTGCCGGTTGTAACGGCACGGAAACCAATACGGCCAACGGTGTGGTTTATGCGGCAGATCAGGGGGCGCACGTACTGAACATGAGTCTCCAGTTCAATTTCGCCGGCGACGTGATGCGCGACGCCATCATCTACGCCCGGGAGTCGGGGGCCGTGGTCATCGCCGCGTCGGGTAACTTCGGAAGCAGCGTCGCCTTTCCCGGGCGCTGGCCGGAAACGCTGACGGTTGCCGCAACCACCAACGCCGACACGCCCTGGTCGGGCTCAAACGCCGGTCCGGAGGTGACGATCTCGGCGCCGGGGCGCGACATCTGGTCTCCGACCGGAACCTCGTCGTACAGTTTTCAGTCCGGCACGTCCTTCGCATCGCCTTTGGTGTCGGGCGTTGCGGCCCTCATGCTGTCGGTTGATCCGTCACTGACGCCCGATGAGATTCAGGACATCCTGATCATAACGGCGGAAGACGTTCACCTGCCGGGCTTCGACCCGCAGACCGGCCACGGACGCATCGATGCGCACGCGGCGCTCCAGGAAGTCGAGTCGCGCCTGCCGACCGATCCACCGGCCGATTTGAATGGCGATGGGGTGGTGAATGTGCTTGATCTTCTTCTTCTGCTGAATGACTGGGGTTCGTGCCCGACGGGTGGCGCTCAATGTCCGGCCGACTTGAACCGGGACGGTCAGGTGAATGTGCTCGATCTGCTTTTGCTGCTCAACGAGTGGGGTTGAACGGACTTTGCAGCAATGGCAATCGATCTGAATTTCAGATTGATGTTCACGTTGAATCTCGGCCGATAGGCCGATTGAATCGACGGGCAGCACCGGCGATTCCATGAACAGATCGGGGGTGACAACGAATGTCAACGTTTTTATGCGTGACGAACTTCGGGTGATCGGAGGATGGAGCGTGCACGGCCGCGTCGAGGACTCGGGCGTGCCAGGAGGATTGATTCTCATCCGTGAGAAAGAGATGAAAAGATGATGGAGCAAACCATGTTGTTGTCCGAGCCGCGAAGTGACTCCGGACCGGATTCGCCGACCGTTCAGATGTCGACGATGCCGACCGATGATCCCGGCGCCGATTCAAATCGGCCACAGTTTGATCGACAGGTCACGCGAATTCTGGAGCAGATACTCGCACTTGATGCGCAGTACCGGGGCTGCTCGAGCGGATCGAATGCCGCCACGTTGTCGGCGTTGCGCGAATGCGTCGTCGTGCTGCAGCGATTACGAACCGGCCTTGAAGCGGACAGCATGGCCGCCCACATCTGAATCCCGATCAATCTGGAGTGATTTCGGTCGCGTGAGGGAACCCGGTTGTTTCGTCCCGCGTATCGATGATCACTGCGGCCGCCGGTCGTTTGCACCAC
>SKZB01000118.1 GCA_007127615.1 Phycisphaerales bacterium
AACGATGACGACCCGGCCGAGCCGATCACGCTTCTGGTCCAGTCACACCAGGAACGAAGCGAGGTCTACCGCGATCGGTTCGCCGGTCGGTCGATCTTCTACACCCCCCGGCCGTGGCCCTCACCGCCGCGGCCGACACCACCGCCGCCACCGCCACCGCCGCCGGATGATCCACCGGGAGGAGATGATCCTGTCGAGATCGATGACACCCCGCCGCCACCTCCGCCGCCGCCCGCGGACTACGAAGGCCCGCCGGTCCTGTTCGTGCTGGGGCGGGAGGTGTACTTCCGCACTGACGATGAAGATTCGCCGATGATCCGCGTTGCGCTGCGAGAACAGAACGAAGCGCACGGCGTGGCCGTCCTCGCGATCGATTCACCCCGGACGGTGACGTTGGGTCACCGCGGCGGTGAGTACGAGGTTGCGCTCTTCTCCTGGGGCATGCCCGGCATCCAGAGCGATGCGCTCGCATCCGAGGACACGGAGCAGATTCCCGGCCTCGTGACCCTCTCGGAAGACGGCGAGGAAGTTCGCCGCAGCGGACGGCCACGATCGGAAGATCCCCGACCGACCGGCACCGGGCGCCCCACCGGCCGCGATCGGGCCCAACCGGCCGACCGGGGACGGGGCCAGCCCGCCGAGCGGGGACGACCGCAGAGACCGGCGGGTCGCGGATCGGAACGCGGGTCGGGCCGCGATCGCTCGACCCCCGAGCGCGGCCGGCCACGCTGACGCGCTGACCGGCTCGTGCAGAATTTTCCAAGCCCGGTTCGATCGAATTCCCCCGTGGGGTGCCGATCAAAGCAGGGAAGCCAGACCGTTGACCACACAGGACTCGAAGATGACATCGCGAAAGTTTTTCATGGCTCACTCCGCCCGGTCCGCTGCCGTCTCCCTCGCCGTACTCTGTTTCCTGAGCTCCGGCGTGGTTGCCCAGAACGGTCGCCCGGCACCCCGGGACGCCAGTCCCACGGTCGTTGAAGACAACGATGCTCAAGCGTCCGGCCGTGAAGCCGCCCGTGATCGCGATCGGATGAGACCGCGCGATCGCGAAGCCCGGAACGACAACGGTCCCAACCGGCGTCCCGGCCGTTCCAATGACATGGTCAAACTGGCTTTCAACGACGTCGGGGTTGATGAGGTCATCCCGTTCATCGTCGAGACCACCGGCAAGGTCGTCATGCCCGTCAACGTGCAGATCCTGCGCGGAAGGCGAATCACGATCGTCAATGACGAGTGGATCAGCCGGGATCAGGCGCTCGATCTGCTCTTCACGGCGTTCCGACTCAACGGCGTCGGCGTGATCGAAAAAGAAGACGTGATCATCATCGATCAGCTCGACACCATCATCACGAATGTCGATCTTCCGGTTCTCGACGCCACCCAGGACATCCTTCACCGGACCGATCGCGGCACCATCATCATCAAGATTTTTCAGATCGAAAACGCCAATGCCGAAGGGATCGGCGAGCGCGTGGAGGAGATCATTCCCGATTACGCCCGGCTCTCCGTCGATGCGAACTCCAACCAGATCATCGTCATGGGCGACATCGGCCTGTGCCAGCAGGTGCAGCGCCTGATCTACGAGCTCGATTACAACTACGTCAGCGTGGAGACCAAGACCTTCCGGCTCGCGTACGCGGACGCCAACGAAGTGGCGGACAACATCTTCGAACTCTTTGACGGCGGCGGGGCGACGGTCATCATGCCCGGCGCGCAGCCGCGACAACAGCGCGGCCGCACCCAGGCGCAGCGTGGCCAGGCCCAACAGGCCGCCGGCACGCCGGTCGCCACCGGGCCGATCGTGGAGATGCGTCTGACCGTCAACATCGCCCAGAACACCGTCACCGTGCAGAGCGATCCGGAGATGATCGAGCAGGTCTCGAATCTGATCGAGTACCACTGGGATCTGCCGCGACCCAGCGGCAGCGCGAAGGTGTACACGCTCGAACACACCGATCCGCTCAAGATGCGGGATCTGCTGCGTGAATTGCTGACCGGAGCGGGCGGCGGCGGTGCCGCCGGACGCCAGGGAGGAACCCGCCAGGGAGGCGGCGGAGGGGGCGGCGGCCGAAGCGACGTCGCGCAGACGATCGGCGGTATCTACCGGATCGACGCGTATCCCGATTCCAATCAGCTCGTTGTGTTGAGCAAGACCGAAGACAACCTGGACTTCCTTGATCACGTCGTGGAAAGTCTCGATCAGCCCTCGACCGTCGGTATACCCGTGGTCGTGGAACTCAAGCACGCCAACGCGGTGAGCCTGACCGAGGAACTCAACGCCCTGCTCTCCGAAGCCGGCGCGGGGGTCACGCTGCCCCGACCGCCGCGCGGGCTGTCCGCGGAAGGTATCGGCAGCGCGTCTGAAGGCGGGGGCGGACGCATCGGCGGGGAAGAAGGCCAGCGCGCCGACATCCAGTTTCCCTGGCAGCGCGGACGGCAGCCCGAAGGCCAGGCCCCCGAGTCATCCCTCGTCGGCCGCGTTCGTGTCGTCCCGATTGTCCGCCAGAACGCCATTGCCGTCCTGGCGCCACCGGCTCACCGCGACGCCGTCATCGACCTGATCGAGTATTTCGACCGGCCCGGTCGACAGGTCATGATCTCCGCCGTCATCGCCGAAGTCGTCCTCACGGATGAACTCTCCTTCGGCCTGCGGCTCAGTAACTCCGACACCATCCTCGGCGGTGGGAACCCGGACTTCCGCATCGGCGGCGGACTGGGCGTGGACACCACCCGCGACGATATCTTCGGATCCGCGTTCACCGCCTCCGTCCTCGACTTCAACTTCTCCGTCAACCTCGCCCTGCAGGCCCTGGCGCAGAAGACCAATGTTCGCATCCTGCAGGAACCGCGCGTCTTCACCGCGGACAACCAGGAAGCGGTCTTCTTCGACGGCCAGGACATTCCGTTCATCACCAACACCCAGGTCACCGATATCGGCACGGTCAACGAATCGTTCGAGTACCGGGCGGTCGGCGTCCAGCTCAACGTGCGGCCGCGCATCACCGTGGAACGTGATGTCGATCTCGAGATCAATCTCGAACTGTCCAGCATCGTGCCCGGTCAGACGCTCTTCGGCGGGTTCATCATCGATCGCCGCACGACCCAGACGAACATCATCGTCAAAAACGGTCAGACGATCGTGCTCTCCGGCATTCTGAAGGACTCCGAGTCGCAGATCACCCGCAAGGTGCCGCTGCTGGGCGACATTCCGCTCATCGGCGAGATCTTCACCTCACGGGAGAATCAGCAGACGACGACCGAGCTGATTGCGTTCATCACGCCCATCGTCGTGGACAATCCCTCTGAGAATGAAGAGAACTTCAATGTCAGCGAGCGGGAAAATCTGCGCCGCCTGGTCCGCCCGATGTCCGAGCAGGCCAAGGAGACGCAGAACATCCGCGATCGGATCGTCGACCCGCGCACGCTCATCGAGCCGAGCCCGTCGCTGGAAGAGGCGTTGAATAATCATCGCGACGAACGGGATGAGAGCGGCCGCCCGGAACCGGCGCCGGTGCCGGAAGAAGACCCCTTTGAACCGATCCAGTCCGAATGAAACTCTCCCCCGGCCCGATCACCCCGCTGCTCGCCTCTCTCATCCTGCTCGGATGTGAGACCGCGTCCGTTGAGCCGCTGCCGACGACCGGCGGCGGTTCGTTCCCGGGGACGAGGGAGGCGAGCCCCGCCCAGCGTGCGGCGCAAGCCGAACGGGCGCATCGATCGCAGACGCAGGCGCGCTCGCCGCAGCCGGATCGAAGCGACCGCCGCGAACCACGGGGCGATCGTCCCACGCCGGTGCGAAGCGCGCGCCACGACACGCCCGCAACCGATGGGCCCCCACCCTCGGCCGCGGCGGACCCGGATGAACAGCGCTCCGCGCGGTCCGAGATCACCCGCCGCGAAGGCGGAGAACCGATGGGCACCGTGCGGGCGATGCGCGTGCGCGCGAATCTCCTGCCGCGTGGTTCGGTTCCCTACGACAACCTGTCCCTGCCGCTCACCAGCCCGTGCGGCCGCTATCTGGCCACGCAGACCGGACTTCCCCCGACGTGGGAAACGCTGCTGGCCGCGCCTTACGTCGAACCGCCCTACGGAACCGATGTGGTGATCTACGAACTCGATCTGGAGTCGCGTGATGCCGTCCGTATTGCGACGGTCGAAGTCGATGCGGTGCTCGGTCGCTCCGTGAACCAGCGCGGTTTTCTCATCGAGTCACCGCGTGAGGACGGCAGCCGCTGGATCGGATTCGTGGACTGGGTGGATGGCGAGCTGATGTGGCTGATCGATGATGATGCGGTCAACGCCTTCGCGGTCCTCGGTGAGGATGGCCGCCTGGCCTGGTCGCGGCGGGAGCCGGATCGCGTGACCTTCGAACTGGTGATCTGGGACGGTCAGTACGAGCACGTCATCAGTTCGGATGAGTCCACGGACTGGGTCATGCCGACCTGGTCGCCGAGCGGAAGCGGGCTCTTCGTCTTTACGCTGAGTGAAACCGGGCGTATGGACCTCGTCTACGGGCTGGGATCCGATGAACGGGCCTTCCGTCAATCGCGCCAACGTCTGCAGCTCGTGCGCGAGGGCAATATCTTCGGCGCGTACCAGGCGGTCAACGGGCAGGTCAGCTCACCTGACCTCACGACGGTCTCGAGCGATCACCTGGTCTTCTTCCACCCCGGTGCGGGTCGAGTTTGTGTCTGGACTCCGCTCGCCGCTCGTGGAGAGGCGCTCACGATGCTGATGAGAGGATCGATGTTCGCGATTCTTGAATCGGCCGATCGAGCGGCCGTCACCACGGAGGA
>SKZB01000136.1 GCA_007127615.1 Phycisphaerales bacterium
ACAGCGCTGCCGACGAACTGAGCGAAACCGAAGTCCGTCGTCGTCGAGCGGAAGATTCGGTATTCGCTTCCCGCCGGAGGCAGGGTCCAGCTCAGTTTGACGCCGCCACATTCGGTGCCGGTCGTCGCCTCCAGCCGTTGCGGCGGGCTCGGCGGCGGCGCGCTGCTGCCCTTCTCAGGACCGCTCAATGAACTCGTGAAGGGTTGGCATTCGGTCTGAATCCAGTAGAAATACGTCAAGCCGGTGTCGGCCGTTGTGTCAACGAACGATGTTGTGCTGGTACTGCCCACCGGTTGGGCGGTCAGGACGTCTGACCCCGTCCCGCGCCAGACGACGTACCCTGTCGCCACTCCGACGGATTGCCAGGACAGTTCGATTCCGCCGCAGTTGTCACCTTCACTGGCACTGAGACCGGTTGGCTGCGGGCACTGCCCGCAGGCAAGACCGGCGACGGTTAATCCGATCAGAACGCTAACGATGAGATGCGCCGCACGCATCCTGATCGCGGTTGGCAATGGAATCATGCTTTTTCTCCTCTTCCAGCGCACGGGGAGAAGAACTCTCCCGGTATCTGATTAAACTCAAGTGAATAACGGAGTTATAACTACCAGATTCCGGCCGCCAGAGAAAGTCCACCACCAAAAAAAGCGCTCAAACGGCGCATTTTCGGGTAGACGATCAGGGATGGCCATGCGCTTCTCGCTCAGGTGGGCCTGGCTCCGCCGCCGCCCTCCTCCTTGAGCCGGCTCTGCTGAATCACGAATCCGCTGACCGCGGCCAGGGCCACCAGCAGCGGGATCATGAGTTGATTCGCGACCAGACTCTCGCGGACCGCGCCTTCCCAGGCGGGAACGTGCAGGAGCAGGGTGATGACGCCGAAGACGACCAGCGCGCCGCCACCGATGGAGGTGAAGAGGACGATGACCAGTCGAAAGACGATGAGCGACGCCATCGCCAGCAGGATGAACCCCATCGCCGCGCCGGCCCAGGTGGCATCGGCCGGCGTGCCGTTCAGCGCGGTCCAGAGGTTCGCGCCGATGAACGCCCCGGTCAGTCCGCCGAAGATCGCCACGGAGACCTTGAGCATCGGGGTCGCAATGATCGCGCAGAGCAGGCCGAGCGCAATGGCGATCACACTCGACTTCCCGACGTGAACGCTGAGCAGATGCCCCAGCCCCAGGCCGGCGCCGAACGCGAGGGCCATGATGACCCACTTGTGCCACCGGTAGCCGTTGAGCACGCAGAGCACGCCGACGACCACGATGACCGAAGCGCCGATCAGCGGAATCTGCGCAAGCGTATCCAGCAGTTCGTTGGGATGGTTCAGGATATCCAGCCGGGTCATGAGCTCACCGAGGGCCGGCCCGCCATCCGCACCTTCGGTCGGTTCCGCCTGCGCGAGAAGTAGCGTCTTTGCGATCATGGTCGTACTCACGAATACCACGCTCGATCGGACCTCCTGTCCTCTCGGAGCGTGCCACGGTTCTGTTCCCGGGATTGGCGGAAGGGTGCCGCGCCAACCTTACGATTTGCTGCTATCGGCAGAACGGCGGTGAATTGTCCACTGGATACAAAGCCCGATAACCGCGGCGATCGCCCAGGCCGCCAGCCACGTCCGGCCGGATTCCGGCAGCCAGTCGGCGCCGTCGGGCACGACCCGCTCCAGAATCACGCGCAGACTTCCCAGCCAGATCAACGCACCGGCAAAGCTCGTGACGACCTTGCTGCTCAGTCTCGGCACCGCCGCCCCGACCAGAATACCGAGCAAGCCGCCCAGCACCGCCGAGGCCAGAAGAAACGGGCGAATCCGCTCCGGCGTACGCGCCCATGACTCCTGTACGCCGTCGATCAATCGCCGCGCAAAGTTCCGGAACCCTTCAACGTGCGCTTCAAACTCATCGGTGAGGTTGAACTGCTCCGCCAGCGAGCGAATCTCCTCTTCATCGAGTTGGGCCGGGTCGACTTCCATCCCGGCGGGCAATCGATCGCGAACCTGGCGGTCAAACCACTCCTGAATCCACGCGTCCATACGACCTTCAACTCGATCGGCGGGATCATCCGGGGCTTCTTGATCATGCTCCGGCATCGTCTCGAAATCATCAACTTCGCCCGCGCCTTCAGCGGTTTCGATGATCTCACCGCCCTGCAATTCGTGGACCGCCATCACCGCCATCGGCGCCCCGACACCGAAGACGAGCGCCAATGCCCCCGCCACGGCCAGCCGATAGGTCAGCGCCCCCAGCGCCGCCAGAAGCAGGCCGAGAAAGAGTGCGGCCCCCCATGCCGGGACGCCAAGATTGTACGCATCGCCCAGAATCCATCCGATCACGCCGCCCAGGAGCAATCCCGCCGCCGCAAACCCCGCGCGCAGGACCCGGAACCCCATCGCCCAGAGAACCAGTCCCACGATCAGAAGCAGGAGCAGCGGGATCAGTCCGAGCAGGGGAAGATCCTGCAACGTCTCGAATACGCCGTTCATGAATCTGCCCTCCGCCGCCCGCTCCGCCAAAGCCCGCTTCGCCAAAGTCCGCTTCGCCACCCCCCGCGCTGCCACCCCCCCCGGCGCCAACATGGCTTCAAGGGGCCGGTCGGCCCGGCGGAGCGCCAGAAATCGGCTCTGTACGATCGGATCAACGTCATATCACTCCAGTTCATTCGGATTCCACCCCCAAACTATTCCACGCGACACGGTCACGATCCGATAGGCCATAATACCACCGGAGAATCGATGGAATGAGCGAACGATCCGATCAACCCGCCCCCACCCCGGATGAGAGGGCCGGCACGACCGGCACGGAAGAAACGGAGGCCCGCTCGCGCGCGCTCGCCGAACTCCGCCGGCGGATCGACGAAATCGATACGGAACTGATTCAGCGGTTGAGCGAGCGCGCTCAGATCGTGGTCGAGGTCGGCCGGACCAAGCGGAATGACGGCACGCCGATCTACGCGCCGCACCGTGAACAGGAAGTCCTTCGGAAAGTGCTCGAAGCCAATCCCGGCCCCCTCCCCGACCGGACGATCGAAGCGATCTACCGCGAATTGATGTCCGGCAGCTTCGCGCTGGAGTTGCCGTTGCGCGTCGGGTATCTCGGCCCGCCCGGCTCGTTCAGCCATGTCGCGGCGGTTCGTCATTTCGGGTCGTCCGTCGAACTCGATGATCTCCACGAGATCGATCACGTCTTCGAGGAAGTTGCCGCCGGACGATGCCACTACGGCCTCGTACCTTACGAAAACTCGATCGGCGGTTCGATCACCGACACCCTCGACGCGTTTGCAGATCATGACGTGACGATCTACGCCGAAGCGCTGATCGAAGTCTCGCACGCGCTGCTGTCGAACATCCCGGCGAACACGATCGAGCGGATCTATTCCAAACCCCAGATTTTCGGCCAGTGCCGGCGCTGGCTCGCCAAACAGTATCCGGAGGCGGCATTGATTGCCACCACCAGTTCATCGGCGGCGGTTCGGCAGGCGGCCGAAGAACCGAACGCCGCGGCGATCGGATCAACGCTCGCGGGCGAGTTGTACGGTGTGAAGCCGCTCTTTGAGAAGATTCAGGACAAGGCCAACAACATCACCCGCTTCCTGGTTCTGGCAAAGCAGTCCGCGCGGCCGAGCGGAGATGACAAGACGACGATCATGTTCGTCACCTCGCACAAGCCCGGCGCGCTCGTGGATGTTCTGGCGGTCTTCCGCGAAGCGGGCATCAATCTCAGCCACATCGACAAGCGGCCGAGCGGAACGAACAACTGGGAATACTCTTTCTTCATCGACTGCGATCGGCACCGGGATGACGCGGAGATGCAGCGGGCCATCGAACGGGCCGCTGAACATTGCGTGTCTCTGAAGGTGCTCGGATCGTATCCGCGCAGCACCAGAATTCTCTAGATTGCCAGATTCCGACTCCTTGGGGCATCAGGTTGGGCATCAAGCGACCCCTTTTGCGAACATTTTCCTTGCAACGCGCAAAGAATCCGACAAACTGTAGCGTAGCTTCCCGGGTTCGCTGTCGTTGTCGGCACCGCATTTCTGACCCGGCTCAGAATCAGTGAGGAAAGGAATCACAAGTGAAGATGACGATGGAGCACGACAAATCCGTCCGCGCTCAGCGTGCCGCTGCGCAGTTCGGGCTCGCCCTGATCGTGGTCGCCGGACTGGCGATGGTCTCGCAATCCGGCCTGGCCGACCGCAGTCCCGGTACGGATCGTTCGGACGTGGTGCGGACCGCAGAAAAATCGGTCGCGTACCGCTCGGTTCCGAATCTCAAGGTCAACATGCAGCCCGTCGAGGGGTTTGGCGCAGTGCGCGAAGCAAGCGCGACCGGTTCACTGGCCGGCGGCGCGTGCGGGCCGGTTCAGGTCACCCACAGCGGTTCATCATTTGATGGCGGCAGTTTCACTCTCCAGGCCGGGTTTGTGGAAGACGAGATCGCCATCGCCGTCTACAACGTGCCCGCGAATGAGTTTCCCATTCGCGTCGATACGGCGGAGATGATTTTCGGAACGGATAGTGCTTCGGTTCCGACCACCACGGAATGGTCGTTTCTCGTCTGGCAGGGCCTGCCCTCGCCCGGCAATCTCGTTGCGACCTTCTCCTCCGACGGCACCATTCTGCCCCACATTCAGTTGCCACCCGGCACCGGCGGCGTCAACGTTCAGGTTGCCGTCGACCCCGACGACCCGGACCAGATTTTCATATTCGACAATCCCGATAACGCGTTCTCAATCGGCTACCGGATCGACAAGCACAACAACCAGTCCGGCAACGGCTGCCTGACCTCGCC
>SKZB01000290.1 GCA_007127615.1 Phycisphaerales bacterium
TCAGATCACCCTGCCACACGGCAAGGCTCAGCGCAGAGAGTTGAAACCCGGTCTGTCCGCCGGAGGTGAAGGGATGCCACTGAGAGCCGTCCCACCGCGCGATGCGGTTGACCGTCTGTCCCCCCGCCTCGGTAAAGGGGCCGCCGACGACCAGGTCTCCGTTCCACACCGTCAGCGAGCGTACCGTATTGTTGACCCCGATCTGTCCACCCGATTCGAAGGGATGCCACTGAGAGCCGTCCCACCGCGCGATGCGGTTGACCGTCTGTCCGCCCGCCGTGGTGAAACTGCCGCCGACGACCAGGTCTCCGTTCCACACCGTCTGGGCGCGCACCGTCTGATCCACTCCGACCGTTCCGCCGGAAGTGAAGGCGAACCACGCCGGTTCGCAGACGTCGTTGCCGCCGGCGAGGCCGCCCGGCAATGGTTCACCCGCGCTTGCCGGTTGGGAGATCGCGGCACGCTGGTGTTCCCGCGCGGCCGGCTCCGCCGAGAGCAAGCCGGTCGTGGTCAGCGTGATGAGAATGAAGAGGCACGACAATTCGAGCGTGCCGACGGTCATGAGCGTGTTTTTTTTCTTTTCCATATCGTTCCCTTCTCTGTGGCCGGTGGCGCGCCCCGCCGGGACTCCATGGCACTGGAACGACCGAACGTTCCGTCATGTCGAGTCGCCACGCAATCGCGCCGTGACCCGGTCAAAGCGCGGTACAACGAGAGCTGCTTCCACTCGGGAAACGCAAATGCGGATCAGCAATCCTGAACCGGAATGAACTTTTTTTCTCACCCCGGCTTCTGCGGGTATGGGATCAGGATGCAGCGCGGAAATTTCCGGCGATTCGGGTTCCAAACCACCACAGAAAAACGCCCTCCGCGGGCGTTTGTCCATCTTCGCCAAATCGCCGAATCCCCCATTTGGGGACCATGATTCAAATACGTTTTCGCATTCGTTTTCGGACACGTCTTCGGGCGCGTCTTCCCTTCCAGCAGGTCGAAGGTGTTCACACGCCGTCGTCGTTGAGCTCACCGGCGCGCGTGGGCCCGGGCTGCAGACCCGCCGCGATCTCGCCGCGCCAGCGATCGCGCAGGATCATTTCAAGCTCTTTACTCGGTCCCGGTTCTGCGGCGGAGTCAGCGGCCCGAAGAGAAAGATCGTGCCGTCACCCTTCCCGTACCCGTTCAACCGATTCGGCGGACGGCCAGAGCGTCGTTCTGACCGCCGAAGCCGAAGGAGTTGCTGATGCAGACTTCGACCCGTGATGGCCGCGCTTCGTTGGGCACGTAGTCCAGATCCAGATCCGGGTCGGGATGGTGCAGGTTGATCGTCGGCGGCAGGGTCTGGTGCTTGATCGCCAGGATGCACGTAATGAGCTCGACCGCGCCGGCCGCGGCGATCAGGTGCCCCATCATGCTCTTGATCGAACTGACCGGCACCTTCGGGGCGTTCTCGCGGAAGACCGCCTTCACCGCCCGGGTCTCAATCGAATCGTTTTCCTGGGTGCCCGTGCCGTGCGCGGAGATGTAGTGTACGTACGGAACGCCGTTCTCATCCACCGCGAGCGGGTCGATCCCCGCCTGTTTGAGAGCATCGAGCATCGCCGCCGCGGCGCCGCGGCCTTCCGGCTGAATGTCGGTGATGCGGAAGGCATCCGCGCTGGAGCCGTAGCCGATCACTTCCACCAGTGGCGTCGCGCCGCGCTGCTCGGCGTGTTCGAGCGTTTCGAGGATCACGATGCCGGATCCCTCACCCATCACGAACCCGTCGCGCGTGCGGTCAAAGGGGCGCGAGGCCTGCTGCGGTTCGTCGTTGCGGTTGGAGAGGGCGGTGAGCCGGTTGAAGCCCGTGACGCCGAGCACGTGCAGCATGGTGTGGGTGCCGCCGGAGATCATGACATCGGCTTCGCCGCGCTGAATGATGCTGAACGCCTCTCCGATCGCCTGGGTCGAGGCCGCGCAGGCGGTGAGGCAGTTGTACGCCGGGCCGCGCACGCCGAACTCCCGCGCGAGGTGCGCCATCGGCATGTTGGGTTCCTGCTCGATCTCCGTCCAGGGATCAAAGTGCTCTTTCGCCGCTTCGGCCCATCTCTTCGCGTCCACCGTCATCGTCTTTTCATCCCAGCCGGCGAGGTTCACGCGCGAGTACTTGTCGAAGTCGAGCACCCCTTCCCCCGCCCCGAGGTACATGCCGATGCGACGGTAGTCGAGATCCTTCGCGCTGCTGAGGCCGGCCTGCTCCCACGCCTGCCGGGCGGCCCCGAGGGCGAACTGGGTGTGGGTGCCCGCATGTTCGTGGTGCCCGGGGTTTTCCACGAACTTCGTGAAGTCGTAGCCGCGGATCTGGGCCGCAAAGGTGGTCGGAAAGGTCGAGGCATCGAAGCGGTCGATCTTCGAGACGCCCGACTCGCCGCGCACGAGTCGCCGCCAGACCGTGTCCAGATCGAAGCCGAGCGGGGTGATCCACCCCATGCCGGTGATGACGATGCGGCGATGAGCGTTGTTCGGCGTGGGCATAGCCCCGCATGATAGCAGCCGCCCCGCCGCCGATCGGACTTTGCCGCGGCGCGGGCGAACGCGCCGGCGGAAGCCGGTCAGGCGTGTTCACCGGATCGCCGTGGGGGATCTGAATCGGCGGTGAGCTCGACCAACCGGCCGGCGGGATCGCGCAGATACGCCGACCGTCCCCATTCGTACTGTCGGGGGGCGCGTTCAAGACTCATTCCCCGGCTCCACAGACGGCGAACCGCTTCGTCCAGATCATCCACCGCGAACGCGATGTGATCCTCGCAAGGCAGATCATCCGGCCCCGGGTCGTACCGCCGGTGGATCAACAGCGTGATGCCGCCAAGGTCGAAGATCGCGATTTCCTCGTTCCGCTGCACCGGCGCGCCGCCGAGCAGCGCTTCGTAGAACGCCGCCGCGGTATCGACATCATCGACGAACCGCGCGATTTCGTGGAGTTTGAGCACGCGGAGATGGTACGCGACGAGCGGGCATGATGCGGCGAGACGAGTCGCCCAGAGTGGGAGTGATCCACTCGAGCGGTCAAGCTACGTTCGACCAAGGACATGGTCGATGATGATGAGCGCGATCGCCACGATGAAAACAACGAAGAAATTGCCGATGACGAGAAGCAGCACGTAGCTGAACCAGTGAAGCAGACGAGACCACAACCCCGACTTCCCCAGCGCCCACATCAGACCAAGGGCGATCGGAATGGGAAGTGTCCATTGGAACACTGCTTCGAGATGCATGTCCATCTCGGCCACGGGTCTTCGCGGATACTGCCAGAGCGTGATGCCGAGAGAAAACCACGCGGGGAGAAGAGCGACGACCGTCCATCGTCGCGCTTCACGCCGCTGTTGGTGCGCAAGGATCCCGATATGCAGACCGTATATGGTCCACACTCGTCCGCACTCCGGGCACCTTCTCGAGCCCTCGTCGTCAGGTGCGGTCCCTTCAAGGTTGTATCGGCACCGCGGACATGGAAGATGGTCAGACATATTTGGTCAGTGCGAGAACGCTTTCGAACTACGGCGAACAAACGATGTTCGCGAGAATCGATGTGATCCACGCCGCCGCCTCGGATTCTTCACCGGTGTCTGAACGACGCGCGATGATGCGAAAACGAAACGAACCCGACGGGTCGTATACAACCGCCGTAATCTGGGTCAGATCATGTCGTAGCCGTGGCTGCACGCGGAAGAAGCCGCGCAGGTATTCGCCCTCGAAGGCAACGACCGGCGGCTGCGGGATCGGCGCGGTGACCTTAAGGAGGTACCGCAGTTCGGCGTCAACCAGTTCATCGAAGTTCCGTGCGGCGAGAATGTTCTCGTAGGTCGTCTCGTAGATGCTGCGCATCAGGGCCAGATCGTGCGCGTCCGCCAGCGCCTCCGAGGTCAATCTCTCCAGATGCGAAGGCACCATCGCGCCGGGTGCGAAGTCAGAGATCGGATTCTCCGCGATGAAAACGATGCGGCCTGAGCCTTCGAGGGTGAAGTGGAGCAACTGCTCCTGACGTTCCTCCTTCTGCCAGGAGGCGTCAATCGGGATGTGACAGTCCGCGAGTATCTCCGTGGAATCGCCGGAGGTGGTATCTGAAGGCGCGGGGAGGGTCACGACCGCGGATCGGATGCCCTCCCTCCCGGCCGTGCGGTAATCGAACTGGTCGGTCGTGAAGGAGTCCAGCGTCGCCAGAACTGGAACGCGAAATGCGATGACGTTGGCGAACTCAACCGGCTTCAGGAACCAGGCGCCGGTGCCGCCGATCACCACGACCCAGGCGCCCGTTCCGAGCCAGGCCCCCGCTCTGCTCCGGCCGGCGCCCGCCCGGGCCGCGCGACGGCAGATCCACTCGATACCGATCAGCAGGAGGGCGATGGTGGCGAGAAGCATGACCAGAGTCCGCGGCCACCACGGCGGGATAATGTCCGCCTGATGCATCACCACGGCGACAAAGCTGATCAGGAGAAGTTGGACGCCGAGGGCGAGCAGAGCGAACAGGAGAATTGCGATCGCCGCGACGCGTGAAGCGCGGCCCATGACCCAAGCGTCATAGAGGGCCAGCGGGGGAAAGAGCAGAATCGCGGCGACAATGCGCGGTGCCATGCCTCCCGGCCCATCCGGTGATCGGTCACGTGGTTGCATTGAAGAAGTGTAATCGGGAAGCGCGACGTCTGTATGCGCACCTTCCGAGCAGAACCGTCGGCCGCGGGGTGCCGGGCCGGACGAGCCGGACGGCTCAACCGGCTGAATGTGGTGATGGCGGCGAAGGGTCA
>SKZB01000272.1 GCA_007127615.1 Phycisphaerales bacterium
CGTTCGTTTCTCGATGGGCGCGTTCGGTCTCGTAGTCGACACGTCCGTCCTGATGTTATCGCTCGGCGTCGGCCTGGCGCTGGGGCTGTTCGGCGCGGTCCCGCCGGCGGTTCGGTGCCTTCGGCTGCCCATTCCGACCGCACTCAAAGCAATCTGAAGAAAGTTTCGAATGAATCTGCTTCCTCATCCGTTGAACGACGTGTACCGGGCTGCGGCCCCGAAGGAGTCTCCCATGAACAAGATGCACCTGACACTCTTGATCGCCGTCCTGGCCGCGCTTCCGCTGAAGATCGCGGCCGCGCAGGATGGCCTGCCAAAGTCGATGCTGCTGGACCGGATTCCCGCCGGGGCCATGGAGGTCGGCGAGGCGATGAAGAGCGCGGAAGCCGGTGACGAGATCGTCCTTCGCGGGCGCATCACCGACAGCAACGATGTCTTCGTCCCCAATCGGGCGATCTTCCGCCTGGCGGACGAAAAGGCCGTGCCGGTCTGTTGCCTGAGTGACATCGGGAAACCGGTCGCCGGCGGCAGCTCATGCGGGGTGCCCGCGACCATGCGCGCCACCGTCCAGTTCCTGGACGATCGCGGCCGCATTATCCGCACCGGTCTCAACGGCAAGCACCAGCTTGGGATCGCCAAGGAGGTCTTCGTCGTCGGCACCGTCCAGCAGGCGGACCATGATCGCGTCCTGATCGTGAATGCAACCCACCTGCACGTTCCCGAAGGCAACATTCCCTTCGGCTTCATGCTCGAAGAAGCGCCGGGCGATGTGAAGAGCATCTTTGACGCCAGAGCGACCGCCAAACCGGGTGAGATGATCGCGGTTCGCGGCCGTGTCGGCGGTTCGGCCCGACCGTTTGCGGACGGCCACGCTCACTTCACCATCGTTGGGAGCGGCCTGAATGCGTGCTCGGATGCGCGCTCGGATACTCGCGCGGATCATGCCGATAACGATTGCAAGACGCCGTGGGACTACTGCGGCACACCCCGCGATGAACTTCTTGCGCATTCGGCGACGATCCGGATCGTCGATGAGAACGGCGCCATCATCCGCACCGACATCAGAGGCCGTCGCGGCATCAGGGAACTCTCCGATCTCACGATCGTCGGCACGGTCATTTCCACCGATGACGGAACGCTGAAGATCAAAGCCAGCGGCATGTATCTGAACGATGCGTGACTCTTTCAGCATCATCGCGCGGAGAAAATCACATCCAGATCATGATCAGCATACCCGCCGCCATTGCCGCCATGGTGAGGTCTTCGATCAGCGTGACCTTCGTCATCGGAAGATTGAGCGCCGTGCCGAGACATGCGCAGCGGATGTGTCTCTTATCAAGCAGCGCCCGCAGTACGCCGATCGCGCCGATGGTCATGATGAGAAACGTCACGATGTTCGTCAGCACCGGGATAAAGTCGATCAGGTACGCAATCCCCAGCGTGAGCTCGACGAACGGGTAGACATACGCCCAACTGACCGACCGCATCGCAAGGAGGTCATAGCCGCGGAAGGCCGTGACGAAACCGCTCAGGTCAAGCAACTTGAAGAATGAGAAGACGATGAAGAAGCCGGCCATGAAGTGCCGCATCATCGGCCCGAGCGACCAGTCGCCGGTGGTGAACGCGATGAGAAGGACCGCGCCGAGAATATAGCCGACGATGAGGAAGAGCGGATAGAGACTCTCCGGCGGTTCGTTCGCCACGGTCTCGCCCGATGAAGCTCCGGCCGTTTCCGCGGATTCGCTCATCTCGTGCAGTCGGTAGTCGCCCTGCTCCCTCACCGCCTCGTTGAGCGATTCGAGCTCCAGCGGCTGCTCCGACTCGACCGCCGCGGTTTCCTTCGCATGATCGACCTGCGCCTTCCGGACACCCCCGATCGATTCGATCGCACCGGCAACCTTGCTGGCGCAACCCGCGCAGTGCATGCCTTCGACTCGGTACGTTGCTTTCATCCTGTTCCCTTCACTGAGTGCCTCTTTGTCTTCATTCATATCGCAACGAAACCGCCGTTGCGCTGCGCCGCTGCATTCTTCTGAGCGATGGTGATCGGTGCTCCCCTTCCGATGTGAGAATTCCCCGGATCATTCAATTCGTCCGCCGACGGCCTCGTCGACAGCCTCGCCGACAGCCCCACCGACAGCCCCACCGACAGCACGATCGAGGGCGATCTGCCGGAGAGTAAGCCGGCGATGGAGATCGTTTAATCGTAAATGGGTATCGATGCGCTCGCGCTGGGCTTCGATCAGGATGGATGCGTCGATGACGCCCGCATCGAGTGACTGCTGCACGAGACGCAGGTTCTCTTCCACCGCGGGGAGAATCTCGCTGCCATGAAGGGCGATGAGATCAGCGAGGCGAAGGCACTCGGCGTAGAGTGAACGGACTTCCGTGATCGCCCGCTGACGAATGCGGTCGGCTTCGATGATTGATTGCCGGTACATCGCCGCGGCGCGGGCGACCTTCGCATCGTTCGTATCGAAGATGGGAATCTCCATGGCGACGGTCGGCCCGAGTTCCCGGCGGCGATCATCATCACGTTCGAAGCCGGCTCCGGCCTCAACGCTGCGGAAGAGACGCTGGCGATCTTCGAGGCGCAGCGACGCCGCATGGAGATCGGCGGTCGCGCGAACGGCCAGCAGATCGAGACGCTGGGTATCGATGCGCTCGATGAGGTCACGTTCGTCGGGCAGGGCGAGAGGCATGCCCGGGGATGGGATTTCCCGGTCGCTGGGGGGGGTGATGGCGGGGACGATGGGGGTCTGAACAATCTCCCACTCGGTGGACGCTTCGCTCCGGCCCATGAGCGCGAGCAACTCGAGTTTGTGTTGGGTGATCTGCTGGTCCTGTTCGATCCGTGCGGCGCGCATCATCTGCTTCTGCACGGACAGCCGACTGACATCGAGGCGTGATGCTTCGCCGGCTTCCAGCCGGCGCTGCATCAGCGAGGCGAGGTCTTCGAGCAGCGCGTGCTGCTCGGCAAGCAATGCACGATCGCGCGCCGCGAAGGCGATCTCCGCGTGCTGTTGCCGGACATCTTTTGCCAGTTCGAGCGCCTGATCACTCACGCTGAGAATGACGCGGTCGAGATCATGCTCGGCGACGGCCATGCGGTCGCCGCGCCGCCAGAGCGCGACGAGCTGCTGGGTCAGCCCGACGCCGACGCTGGTCGCGCCGCCACTGCCGTCGATCGGAAAGCCGAGCGCGACACTCAGGACGGGATTCGGCAGCAGCCCGGACTGTACGAGATCCGCCCGGGCGATGGCGATCTCTTCCAGCGCCGCGCGGATGGCGCGGTTGTTGACCAGCGCGATGCGCAGGGCGTCATCTTCCGCGAGCGGTGAGACGCCGTCCCAGATCGGGTGCGGCTCATCCCACGGCAGATCCCACCGCGGACTCTCCCCGCTGCGCTCGGCGATGAGCGACGAGGCGCGCTCCAGATCCGCCGCGGTCTCGAGCGAGGTCGCGCAGCCGGTGAACGCCACGAGCAGAAGGATCACCACGGCATACCGGGAGAGCGCTGAGAAAGGAATTGTTCTATCGCGGGGCAGCGCCGTACCCTCAACATTCGTGCCACACGCACGACGCGGCGCAATGATGCGTGACACCCCGCACTTGACGTTCTGATCGCTCATCTCCTGATGCTGATGCCTCTCTCGATCAGTGCCGGTGGCCATGGTCGTCTCCGTGAGTCTGTTCGTGGTCATCATGTTCGTCATGCATGTCATCCATGTCATCCGAATCATGCGCTGATGCCGGCTCGACGTTCACGGTGAACGCGGCAACGTGCACCTTATCATGGTGCTTGAACTCGACCCACATGCGGTAGAGGCCCGGTTCGGGAAACCTCACGTGGAAGCCGAGCGCGCCGGCATGATGACCGTGGTCATGCTGATCATGGCCATGATCGTGGTGCTGGTGATCGTGATCGTGGTCGTGATCGTGGTGAGGGTCATCATCCTGGTGGTGGCCGGCCGGATGAGCGTGAACGTAGTGGGCAAGGTCGCGGCTGATCGCAACCAGGTGGCCGCGCTCACCGAGGTAGGGTTGAAACTGCTCGACCGGCTCGCCGTGGTGCCGGACGATGAACCAGAGTGCACCTTCCCGCCCGGCGTGGATCGTCCGGTGTCCGTGCGGTCGGACTTCATACTCACCGAGACGCTGCGGCTTTTCGACATTCGGCTTCAGCGTTCTGCGCTCCCGGCGCTCACCCTCGATGGTCAGATCGGCCGTCGCGATCGCCGCGGGCATGCCGGCGGGCTTGAAATCGTGGAACAATCGGTACCTGCCCCCAGCGGGGAACTGCATGGTCAGTTCGAAATGACCCTGGTCGTTCAGTTCGGGGTGATGATGGGCAAACCAATCGAGGTCGTCTGAGACGACGATCAGGTGCAGACGCTGCTCGTGAACCACATCAAACGATGTGATGGGCTGGTCGCGGGCGTCTCTGATGGCGATCTGCAGCGCCACGTCCTGCCCGGCCGGTACCGGTGAGCGCGCCAAAGTCATGGTTGCGGTGTAGGTCCGATCGGTGACTCTTTTCAGATTTGTTTCAATGACCGCGAGGTGGTCCGTCATCGCCTCCAGATGCCGGCGACAGGCGGTTTCATTCCTTGAATCCGCGGCGTCGTGAAGCCGATCGGCGATCATGGCGAGCTCGCGCCCGGCGATATTGATTTCGCGCACGTGAGGCCGGGCCACGCCGCTGTCACCGACAAGTGCGAGACGGCCCAGCATCCGCGCGACCCGGGCGAGAA
>SKZB01000058.1 GCA_007127615.1 Phycisphaerales bacterium
ACCTGCACGCCGGCATTCACCCCGAAGTCAGCCGCACCGTGGAAGTGCGCCACCGTCATGGTGCCGATCAGATCCTGGTAGCTGATGTCCCAGGTCAACAGATTTGTTTCGGTGTTGATGGTGACGAGTCCCACGCCCGTGGCGGGCGTGTCCACGGCGGGAACCTCCTGCGCTCCCGAAATATCGAAGTTGTAGGTGATGATGGACGCCGAGGCGGCCGAACTCAGCGCGATCGCGCTGCCAAGGACAAGACCGAATGCTGCCGTTCGCATGATTGTTTCTCCGTTTGTTCACATTGGCCCGGTGTTCTCTCTGATGAACCAGTCCAACGACGTCGTTGACTCGTCCGAGACTTCCTTTCACCCATGCCCATCCATGCCCACAGTACCCTGCACCAGGAAGAATCACTCCCGTGACGAAACTCGTTCCTAAACTGGTGCGGCGATCAATCTCTCGCTCTCGCTCTCGCTCTCGAAGATCATCTCCCCACTCGCCGTGACCGCACTTCGAAAGATAGCACTGGATCGGAAAGAGAAAGGCGCAAAAGGGTGGATCAGCCCTAAGTGAAATTCATCACAAATCCGGCAATTGTTCTAACTGCATTCCTAACAAGACAATGCGCTGATGGACTGGATGATCTACATCGTGGCAAGTTTTTTCGCGCTGGCCGGGCTCGGGTGCGTCTTTCTCGTGGCGATCAACCTGCCCGGGACGTGGCTCATGATCGCCCTGGCGGCTCTTATTGAACTGGTCGATGGTCTCTACCGCACGAACGAGCCGCCCGTCACGTTCGGCTGGTGGCTGATCGGGCTGGTGATCCTCATCGCGCTGATCGGTGAACTCATCGAGTTTCTGGCCGGCGCGGCGGGGGCGAGGTTCGGCGGGGGAACGCGGCGCGGCATGATCGGCGCGATCGTCGGCGGGCTGGTCGGGGCGATCCTCTTTACGCCGCTGGTGCCGATCCCGCTCCTGGGTACCCTTATCGGCGCGATCGTCGGAACGTTCGCCGGGGCGTTCTTCGGCGAGTTCACCCACGTTCAGAAGCTCGGCGTGTGGCGATCACTGCGGCCGGCGACGGGCGCGACCATCGGCCGGGTGGTCGGCAGTATCGCCAAAACGGCGATCGCGGGCGTGATCTGGCTCGCGCTCAGCGTCGCCGCCTTCTGGCCGTGAGCGCCGGTGGACAATCCCGACCGGCGCCCGGTGTTTCTGATTGAGCGTCTTCAGGAATTCGTGTGGGTATGGAGTGCCCCTGGCACCTTCACTGGGGGGCTTCGCCGCCAGCCCCCCAATCCTGAAGACAAGTTTCCCCGCCCCCGCCTCCGCCCCTTCTTCGCTCTGTCCCTTCGTCGCTCCGTGCCTCCGTGCCTTCCCTGAAACCCTCCCATCCGTGCGGCTCACTTGCGCAGATTCCTGAAGCGCCCTGATTGATTTCGGTAGCCCGCGTGATACATTCGACTTTGGGAGTCTGTCTTTCACAGCCAAGGGAGTATGCCATGAAACGAACAGGGTATGGGATATCTCAAGTGATGCGTTTCGTTGCGCTGTACTCAGTCGGCGTGGTGTGTTTCGGGCTGGTCACGGCGGCCTCCGCTGACCAGACGGTGATCTACCAGACGGATGATCCCTTCGGAAGCCCGTTCGGTGTGATCGGCTTTGACGTCGGTCAGTCACAGAGCGTCGCGGTTCGGTTCACGCCGAGCGAAACGATGGCGCTCGATGAGATTCGTCCGTGGTTCATGAACAACGCCGCGCCGGGCGTCTTTCCGGTGGTCGAGCTCGCGGTCGTTGAGGATCTTGAGATCAACGGCGAGAGCTTTCCGGGCGAGAACGAACTGGAAGTCTGGGAGTTCTCGATCAGCGCGATCGGATGGAACCCGGAAGAGGAGTCGGTGATCTCCGTGAAGCAGCCGGTTCTCGAGGCGGGGCAGCATTACTGGGTTCGCGCCCGTTCTTCGGCCGCGCCGGGACAGAACGCCGTCTGGAACTGGGCCGGATCGGGCGTCGGCACGATGTCGATCTGTTGCTGCCCGGCATCCACCTGCGAATGGAGCGCGGCCAACCGCGGTGCCGTTTCGGCGATGACGGTCCTTGGCACGCCGGTGGACGATGATGGCCGGCCCGGTGATCTCAACGGTGACGGCGTGGTCAACGTGCTGGATCTGCTCATTCTGCTCGGAGCATGGGGGCCATGCGACGAGGGGCGGGATTGCCCGGCCGATCTGAATGAAGACGGCACGGTGAATGTGCTCGACCTGCTCATTCTGCTGGAGAATTGGGGATAGCCGCGGCACGGGGGTGTCCGGCCTGACCCGGAGGCGCGGTTGCCTCTGCGCTGGTTCCCCTGGCGTTGAACGGCGCGGATCAGATCGTGGACTCGGTCACGCGCAGGATCTCTTCGACGGTGGTGACGCCGAGGCCGACCTTGCGGAAGCCGTCTTCGCGCAGGGTGACCATGCCGCGCTCGCAACAGGTGCGCCGGAACTCGGTGACATTCGGACTGCGGGCGATCGCATCACGGAGCGCATCGTCGAGCACGAGCAGTTCGTAGAGGCCGTTTCGCCCGCTGTAGCCGGTTTCACGGCACTTGGGACATCCCTGGCCGTACATCAGCTTCTCTTTGCTGATGCCGTGCATGTCGAGGAATTCCTGGATCTCCGACTTGACTTCCGTTTCCTGCTTGCAGTGGTCGCAGATCCGGCGCACCAGCCGCTGGGCGAGCACGGCGTTGACGGCGGCACCGACGAGAAACGGTTCGGTGCCGATGTTGATCAGCCGGGTGATCGAGGACGGCGCATCGTTGGTGTGCAACGTGGAGAGCACGAGGTGGCCGGTGAGCGCGGCCTGCACGGCGGTGGTCGCGGTCTCCATGTCCCGGATTTCGCCGACCATGATGACATCCGGGTCCTGACGCAACAGCGCTTTGAGCGCTTTGGCAAAGGTCATCCCGATGCGCTCGTGGGTCTGAATCTGGGTGATGCTTCCCAGATTGTATTCGACCGGATCTTCCACGGTGGAGACGTTGAGCTTGCGCAGATCCATCTGTTTGATGGATGAGTAGAGCGTGGTCGTCTTTCCCGAACCCGTGGGGCCGGTGACCAGAATAATGCCGTGGGGCTGGGCGATCTGATTCTTCCAGATCGTCAGCGTGTCCTCTCCGAAGCCGAGTTCATCCAGCGTGACATTGATCGAGCGCGTGTCGAGGATACGCATGACCGTCTTCTCGCCGTACGGCGTGGGAACGGTCGAAACGCGAAGATCAAGCTTGCGCCCGTTGACGGTGACGCGAATGCGACCGTCCTGAGGAAGTCGTCGCTCCGCGATGTCGAGGTTCGCCATGATCTTCAGACGGCTCGTGAGCGCGGCGTGCATCTTGCGGGGCGGGTGCATCATTTCAAACAGCACACCGTCAATGCGAAACCGCACCGTCATGGCCTTCTCACCCGGCTCGATGTGAATATCCGACGCGCCTTCCTTGACCGCCGTCTGAATGATGTGGTTGACGTAACGGACGACGGGCGATGACTCGGCGTCCTCGATATCCGCATCCTGCACTTCGTCCTTGAGCACTTCCACATCGTCTTCTTCAACGTCCGCGAGGAGTTCGTCAACGTCGTACTCCTCGTCCGGCTCGTCCATGAGTTCGATTGCACCGCGGACGTCATAGCCGGTGAGCAGAACGTGCTTGATGCCCGACACACCGACCTTGCGCTTGATGTCATCGAGGATAAACACGTCGTCCGGACTGCAGGTGCCGACCACCAGGCGCGTGCCTTCCTGACGCAGCGGCAGCACGAGATGGCTCTTGCAGTAGTCGGGACCGAGGCGTTTGAACGCCTTGTAGTCCATCAATTCGTTGGAGTCGAAGTCAATCTGTTCAAACGGCAGACCGGCCAGCTCCGCGACGGCCTGCTGGACGGCGACTTCACTCACGCCGATCTCGATGAGAATCTGTGAGAGGGGGCGCCCCGGCGACTGCTTCGACACGCGGGCGCCGGTGGCGACCTGTTCGGCGGTGATCTGATTTCTCTGCAGCAGAAGCGCGGTCAGTTCGGGCGATTCCTCGGCATTCTTCTGCGCTTCGTCGGGCGAGTAGATCTCCGCCAGATCCTGAAGCTGATGTCCCGCCCGTTCGGCGGCGCCCTCCGCCGGATGCGGCGCGGGTGATGGGGGAACCGGATTCGGTCGCCCCTCGGGTGGCGCCGGGGAATGCGCGGGCGAGGCCTTCGGTTTCGCGGTCCCGGGATCGGTGGTCGGGGGCTGAGAATCGGCGGGGTCGTGCCCGCCGCCGGAACTCGGCGACGCGGTCGATTCGGGATGAGTCCGGGCGTCGCCATTTCCACGCGACGCCGGGGCGGAGGAGGTCGATGCCGGCTCGTCGTCGGAGATCGGCATGATCTCCGGTCCGAATTCCTCATTGAGATCCTTCAGCACATCATCCAGATCGTACTTGCCCACGAAGCAGCTCCTTATGGCAGCGGCCGGAATGACGGATCAGATTCGCGTGCTCATCGTCGCGGACGGAAATTATTACGACGTGGTGGCGCACTACGGTTCGGTGATGACGACGAATCGCGGCGCAACACCACACGCACCGGAACCCGCACGTCCAGTCCCCTGTCCTCGGCAACGAGGGTGACGGAGTCCACCGCGATCTCCGTCACGCGGAACGAGACCATCTCGGGTTCGACGACGACGGCGTCGCCGACGCCGACAATTCGGTTCTCAACGTTGGCCAGGGGTGTCGA
>SKZB01000470.1 GCA_007127615.1 Phycisphaerales bacterium
CCGCCGGCTCGGAAGCGGCGGCCGCGGGATCGGGCTGACCGCTCTCGGTCTTCCCGGCGTCTTCATCACGGTCTGATTCTGGTCGCTCTTCCGCCATCCATGGCTCCTCGTGCGAACCGAACTGTTCATCACGTGCTTGTGCCCTTCCATGAGCTCCCGAGAAAGTCAGGGAAAGGTCGCGGAACTCCATTCCCGCATTGAGGCCCATCGGCCCGAGCGGGGAGAAAACTTCAACTTGGATGACCACCATCCGCAGAATCAGCTGTCCACGCGGAACCCGGTTCCCATGACGACCACGCATTTCTCGATGATCGGCTCACCGGTCTTCTCATCCACACCGAACCGCTCGTTCAGCAGCGAGGTCACCTTCCGGGTCAGCGTGTCCAGACGCGGCTCCTGAAAGTGGTGCGGCTCACTGGTCCGCCAGATCGCGCTGAGATCCGCGCGGATCTCATTCTGGAACTGATCGAGTTCCCGGCGGACCCGCTCCACGTGCCGCTCCTGGGTCTGCACGAAGATCTCGGTGTCATAAAGAAAGGTCACCCCGGTCCGGTTGTTGGGCAGCCGGGCATCGAGTACCAGTGTCTCGACGATTCGGTCCCGGCCGGCAACGTCCAGTTCATCCGGCATGCTGGAGGCATCGACGGTTGCCGGCCCGGTCCAGATCATGACCACGCCCAGAATCAGGGCCGCCTCGAGGGTGACGATCGCCATGATGATCACCAGCATGCGCCGGCTCGACTTCTTTTCCTGTGGTGGGTTCTCTGCTGCCATGGGATCAACCTCCTCGAGCCAGATCGGGGTCCGTCCCGAGCCAGTCGGTGTTCATTTCTTCGACCAACTGCTCGGTCAGAATGACTTCAACCCGCCGGTTTTCCTGGCGATCCGCCTCGTCCACCGCACGGGGACGGACCGGCTCGCGGGTACCGACGGCTTCGATCCGAAAGACGCGATCGTCCAGGCCGAGCTCCAGAAGAGCATCCTTTACGTTCCGGGCGCGATAGAAGCTCAACTGATCGAGGTCATCCCACGGTGTGTTTTCCGCGAGGTACTTCTTCGCGGTATGGCCGCGTATGACGATCTTGTTGTTCCGCCCGGCCAGCAGCGTCGCCAGGCGACGCAGTTCCCGGCGGACATTGGGGTTGATCTCCGCGCTCGCCTCATCAAACATGGCCGGCCCGCCGAGCGTGAACACGATACCCTCCCGCACCTTGGTGACGCGCATCTGTGGTCCGTCGATGCCCGGCGCGTCGTTCTGAGAAATCCGGGTCTGCTCGTTGTTCGTCTGGGCCATGTGTTCGAGCGTTTCGACGATGGACTTGAGCGGGGGATCGTCGATGGGCAGGACGCCGATCCCGCCGGAGTAGCCGAAAGCCTCGCGCACCGCGGTAATGACCCGCTGATACTCGTGCTCCCGTTTCAGTTCCGAGAACATCTGCAGCAGAATGAAGAAGACCAGCAGCAGCGCCATCATGTCGCCGAAGGTCACCACCCATTCGGGCACACCGGGCTTCTGCTTCTTCTTGCGTTTGGCCATTGCGTCACGCCGCCTTCTGATCATCTTCCACGGGTCGCTGGCCCGGCGGGAGGAATGTCTTCAGCTTTGACTCCACGTTGCGCGGGTTGTCGCCGGACTGAATCGCCATGACGCCCTGAATGATGATCGTCTTGTTCAGCGTCTCTTCCGCGGATCGCAGCGCGAGCTTGTCGGACATGGGAAGGAAAATGATGTTGGCCAGCATCGATCCGTAGAGGGTCGTGATCAGTGCCGCCGCCATGCCGGCACCGATCTTGGAGGGATCGTCCATGTTCGAGAGCATGGCCACCAGACCGATGAGCGTGCCGATCATGCCGAATGCCGGGGCGTATCGCCCCATCGCGTCGAGGAGACCGCGGCTGGACTCGTGCCGCTCGATCGTGTTCTCGAGTTCCGTCTCCATGATCTGCTGAATGATCTCGGGATCGGTGCCGTCGACCGCCATGCGGAGCCCGTTGACGAGAAACGGCTCCTCCATCTGTTCGGTCATGTTCTCGAGGGCGAGAATACCGTCACCCCGCGCGACTTCCGCGAGTTCCACGAGCTGGCCGATCAGTTCAATCGGATCGCCGCTCTTGTTGAAGAAGACCTTGGACGCCACCTTCGGCAGGCGAATGAACCGCGCCATCGGGAATGCGGTCAACGTCGCCGCCGTCGCCCCGCCGATCACGATGAACATGGATGGCGCGTTGACATACGCCATCGCCGATCCACCGATCAGGATCGCGATCATGATACAGGCAACTCCCAACAGCAATCCGAGGAGCGTTGCGAGATCCACGGCGGCCTCCGTCAAAACGGTCGATCCGGACCGCCGACCGGCGGCGGCCTCGTTGTCCCGCATGGTCATCGGAACGCTCACCGGCCGACTTGAGCCCCATCGTGCAGCCCGCGTCCGATCACCGGACGGACGGGAACGCCGGCCCGCGGACGTGCCCGCAGGACTTCCTCCCGGCGCCGAGGGGAAACGGCGCCGCACGCAGCCCGCACCCGACCGTTCCTGATACAGTCCCCGATTGATGTGCGGAATCGGCGGTATTCTCAGACGTGACGGCGAGACAATCCCGGAGCAATGGATTGAACGCATCGACGCGCGCATCGCCTACCGCGGTCCGGACGGCGCCGGGCGATTTCGGGATCGGGTCAGCATCGAAGGCGAGAACGAAACCCGGACCGTCGAGGTGGCGCTCGTGCATCGGCGCCTCTCGATCATCGACCACGACACCGGCGCGCAGCCGATGGTCAGCGAGCGCGGCCGCGATGAAACCGAAGGAACCCTCGCCGTCGTCTTCAACGGCTGCATCTACAACCACCGTCAACTGCGGACCGAGCTAGAGTCGGGCGGTCACCGCTTCACCACGGATCACAGCGACACCGAAGTTCTTCTGCACGGATACCGGGAATGGGGCGCCGATCTGACCGAACACCTCGAAGGCATGTACGCCTTCGCCCTCTGGGATCGATCTCAGCGGGCGCTCGTTCTCGGGCGGGACTGGTTCGGCGAGAAGCCGCTCTACCTGCGCTGGGGAGTTGACGGCGCCGAATCGGTGCTCGCCTTCAGCAGCGATGCACGCTCGCTTGCCGGTTTGGACGGTCGCCGCCCCCGGTCGTCCCGGGGTTCACGGCTCTGGACCGAGCGGTATCTTCAGCTCGGTTACAACTTCCGCGGCGCGACGATCTACGACGGTACGAGCGGCGGGGTGCGCAATCTGCCGCCGACCATCACCGAGCGTATCGATGATCTCCTGCCGCGTTCGCCGAAGGAAACGCGCAGCGAACGCGATTTCACGGATCTGATCAACCGCGCGGTCTCGAAGCGGCTGGACGCGGATGTTCCGCTCGGCTGCTTTCTCAGCGGAGGCATTGATTCCTCGCTGATCGCCGCCTTTGCGGTTGCCAACCGGCCGGATCTGCGGACCTACTGCGTCCGCATGCCCGATGCCCGGTACGACGAATCGGAAGCGGCGGCGGAAGTCGCGGAACATCTCGGCACCCACCACACCACGCTCGATGTGACGGGCGATCCGGCCGAGGACCTGCAGCACCTCATCGGGACGCTCGGCCAGCCCTTCGGCGACAGCTCGATCCTCGCGGCGCATCAGGTCTGCCGCGCGGCCCGCCAACACGTCAAAGTCGCGCTGTCCGGCGATGGCGGGGATGAGCTCTTTCTCGGCTACCAGCGGCACCTGGCCGCGCGCCACCTCCACCGCCACCGCCGCCTGCTGCAGTGGATCCCCCGCCGCTGGTTGCGCAGTTCGCACCCGACATCTCGAAAGCACAAAATCGCGCGCCTCGGCGCGATGGCGCGCGATCTCCGGCTGCTCGGCATCCTCAGCATGGAATCCATCTTCAGCCAGCATCAGATCTACGACCTTCTGCGCGAACCGGCGCAGTCACCGGTGAGGATCGAACCCGGCGGCGACCCGATGCAGGCCCTGCGCCGCTTTGATCTGGTGAGCTTTCTGCCCGACGATCTGTTGACCAAGGTGGATACCGCCTCGATGGCGAACGCGCTGGAGGTGCGGTGCCCGTTTCTCGATCGGGATCTGGTTCGGGCCGCGCTGGCCGCTCCGACATGGCAACTGGCGCCGAACGGCCGGCGGAAGGGGCTGCTCCGCTCGATTGCCCGAAAGTTTCTTCCGGATCACCTGGTTGATCGCCCGAAGATGGGCTTCGCGGTCCCGATCGGCGAGTGGTTGAGAGATGAATCGAACGGTCTGCATTCGCTCATGCGGGACGTGCTTGATGTGAAAGAACCGTTTGGTCCGATCAAAGTCGATTCATTCGCACTCAGGCGGCTCGTCGAAGAACACCTGACGGGTACGATAGACCACGGCCAAAGATTGTTTGCGCTGGTGACGCTGGGTCTTTGGTGGCAGACATTCGAAAGGGGATTGGGAGACCAAACCGCAACGACATGACGAGCCAGTCCCCAGCAAACTCTTCTCCTCTTCGCGTACTGCACGTGATCTCGAACATCGATCCGCGCGGAGGAGGACCGGCAGCGGCGCTGGTCGGGCTCTGCCGGGCCCAGCGAGAGGTCTTGGACCAGCCGGTCTCAGTGATCACGACCTACCGCGACCAAGCGGACCTCTCACATGTTAAGACGCTCCGTGAGTCCGGCGTCATTGTCCATGCGCTGGGGCCGGCCCGGGGACCGCTCGCCCGGCACGCGCAGTTGGTGCCGACCCTCGTGGAG
>SKZB01000407.1 GCA_007127615.1 Phycisphaerales bacterium
GGAGTCCGTGGCGTCGGCCGAGTCGCAGATCCGTGATACGGATTACGCCCGGGAGAGCAGTGAAAGTCTGAGGATCCGCTCACTGCAGGACATCGCCATTCATGTGCTTCAGGCCGCGAACCACGACTCCCGTAACGTGCTGAACCTTCTGGGGTAGTCCGGCAATCCCCGTGTCCTCGGGCCGCCCCTTCCGGACACGCCAGGGAAACCGGGTTGCAATCTCCGGCAGGAACGCGATGCTATTTCCCAATGAGGAAGTGCATCGCGTTTTTTCCTTGACCCGCTCCCCCGCCATCCGGAGATCTTCTCATGACCTGGTTGATTATGACCCTCATCGTGCTCGGCATTCCGCTGCTGGTGGTCATTTTCGTCATCAGCATCTACAACCGGCTGCAACGCAAACGCATCGCCGTCGAAAACGCCTGGTCGGATATCGACGTGCAGCTCAAGCGGCGTCATGATCTCGTGCCGAATCTCGTCAACACGGTGAAGGGATACGCCGCGCACGAGAAGGAAACCCTCGATGCGGTCATTCAGGCCCGGAACTCCGCGGCCAATGCCGGCGATGTCAAGCAGCAGGCCGGGGCGGAGAACATGCTCACCCAGTCCCTGGGCAAGCTGTTCGCCCTCGCCGAAGCGTATCCCGATCTGAAGGCCAACCAGAACTTCATGCAGCTCCAGGAAGAGCTCACCAGCACCGAGAACAAGATCGGCTTCGCCCGGCAGCACTTCAACCGGAACGTCAGCCAGTACAATGAATCGCTCGCCGTCTTCCCGAATAACATCATCGCGGGAATGTTCAACTTTGAGAAACGCGACTTCTTCGAGATTGAAGATCCGGCTCACAAGGAAGTACCGCAGGTCTCGTTCTGAGTCTGAGCTCCACACAACGGTAAGACATGGCCAAGTCCGAATCATCCACCGGTGTCATTCACACCGAATTTCCCCGGCCGAAGGCGCTGCCCGCGAACGTCACGTTCGATGACCTCATACGGCGCAACAAGCGCCGCAGCGTTTTGCTCATGCTGGGGATGGCGGCCCTGCTCGTTGCCCTCGGCGCGGCGATCGGCGGTTTGCTCGGCGCGATGGGCGGGGCGGGGACGGCGGACCATCGCGGCGACACCTTATCGCTCTGGCCTTCGCTCCTGCTCGGCGCCTCCGTCGCCCTGGTTCTGGCCGGTATCGGCAGCGCGTGGAGCTGGTTCAACGGTTCGAAGGCCGTCCTGAAGATGAGCGGGGCGCGGCAGATCGAACACAAGGATGATCCCCAGCTCTTTAACGTCGTGGAAGAGTTGTCCATCGCGGCGGGGACACCCCGGCCGGAGGTGTATCTGATCGATGATCCGTCCCTGAACGCCTTTGCCACCGGCCGGGATCCGGAGCACGCGGCGGTGGCGATCACGACCGGACTGCGCCAGCATCTCTCCCGCGATGAACTCGCCGGCGTCATGGCCCACGAGATCGCGCATATCCGGAACTACGATGTGCGGCTGATGATGCTGATGGCGACGATGGTCGGCCTGATCGTCTTTGCCGCCGATGCCTTTCGGCGAATGGTCTTCTACGGGGCGCTGATGGGCGGCCGCCGGGGCGGGATGCGAACGGGCGGGGGTGGCGGCCGCGGTGGCGGTGGACAGGGGGTGGTGATGATCATCATGTTTCTGATCGTGCTGCTGCTGTCGATCCTCGCGCCGATCTTCGCCATGATGATTCGGTTTGCCGTCAGCCGGCAGCGGGAATATCTCGCCGATGCGAGCGCGGTCGAGCTCACCCGATACCCCCAGGGCATGATCGGCGCACTGGAGAAAATCGGAGGATGCAGGGAAACGCTCCAGGGCGCCAATCGCGCGACCGCGCATATGTTCATCGTCAATCCGCTGAAAGATGCGCTCAAGGGGCAGGGGCACAACCTCTCCAGCGCCTTTCGCACCCATCCGCCGCTCCAGGACCGGATTGCCCGACTTCGTGCATTGATTCACTGAAGAGTGTGGGAGTTGGATTGTGGAAGTTCTGATCGTGCTTCTGATTGTCGGCGCCGTCGCACTCGTCATTGCCGGGGCGGTCTATCACCACAAGAAGGAGAAGGAACGCCGGGAGTCGCTGCGCGGGCTGGCCGCCGAACTCGGCTGGTCGTTCTCCCATCACTACGATCGAAGTCACGATAATCTCTACGCCCACTTTGAGTTGTTCCGCCGCGGCCACGGCCGCGCCGCGTACAACACGCTCAGCGGACCGTTGGAAATCAAGGGACGACAGTACGATGCCAAGGCAGGCGACTTCACGTACAAGGTGACCAGCGGGACGGGGAAGAGCCGGCGAACCACCACGTACCACTTCAGCTATCTGATCGTGCACCTGCCGTTCGGTCAGGTGCCCGCCCTGATCATTCGCCGTGAGGGCATGTTCGACCGCGTCGCCGGCTTCTTCGGCTACGGCTCGATCAGCTTTGAATCCGCGAAGTTCAACCGGCGCTTCTTCGTCAACGGCGATGACAAGAAGTTCGCCTACGACGTGCTGCATCCGCGCATGATGGAATTTCTCATGGAGACCGAGCCGCCGACGATCGACATCGAGTACGGCCGGATGTGTCTCAGCGACGGTCGCAGACGCTGGTCGCCCGATGAGTTTCGCCGGCAGATCGACTGGATGCAGCGGTTCTTCGGGAACTGGCCGAAGCACGTCAAGGCCGACCTGGAAGCTCGCGCCTCACACCATGGATGAGCCATCACCGAGCCGCGCCTCCCGGCGATTCGCAGCCGACCCCGGACGCTTGCCCCGACCGCCCCCACCTACCCCACCCGCCACCCGCCTCTGGTACATTCCCCCCATCCCTCTACCGCTGCCACGCGGTCATCCTTTGTTCTCGTCCGGCCTCGCTTGCCATGGAAATTCTGATCCCGCTTCTCGTCCTCTTCGTTGCCCTGGCCGTGCCCGGCTTCTGGCTGATCGGCACCTACAACAAATTTGCGCGGCTGCGGCAGCACATCCGGGAAAGCTGGTCGGGCATCGAGGTCGAGATGAAGCGGCGGTACGATCTGATCCCCAACCTCATCAACACCGTCCGGGGATACGCCGCTCACGAAAGAGAAACACTGGAACAGATTGTCCAGTTGCGCAACCAGGCGCAGGCGAATCACGGCGAAGCGTCGAGCCAGGCGGTGGATGAAACGAAGCTCATGCTGGGTATGAAGAAACTCTTTGCGCTGATCGAGAGCTATCCCCAACTCAAAGCGGATACGCACTTTCTCGCCCTGCAGAAGGAACTCGCGTTGACCGAAGACCGCATCGCGGCCTCGCGGCGGTTCTACAACGGCAACATCCGCGAGATGAATCAGATGTGCGCGACCTTTCCGAGCAACCTCGTCGCGCGGATCTTTGGTTTTCGGCCCGGAACGTTCTTCGAACTCGACCGCGCGGCCGAGCGCGTGGTTCCGCAGATCGAGTTCGATGCCGCGAAGTCGATGCCCTGACTCGCCGGGCGCGTTAACCACCGGTCGGATGCTGCGGTAGGATGTGCCGGACATGGCGAAAGATCGCATCATCTCCCCCACCGCCCAGAAGCTGGACGACAGCGCGGCTCCGCCGTCACTGCGGCCCAAGCGACTCGATGAGTACATCGGCCAGCGTGACCTGGTTGAGAAACTCCGGATCACGCTCGAAGCGGTCCGCCAGCGCGGGGAACCGATGGAGCACATCCTCCTGCACGGCCCCCCCGGCCTGGGCAAGACGACCCTCGCCCACGTCATCGCGGAGGAGATGGGGACCCGGGCGTACGTGAGCTCGGGACCGGCCCTGACCAAGGGCGGCGATCTGGTCGGGACCCTGACCAAGATGCAGGCGGGCGATGTGCTTTTCATCGATGAGATCCACCGCCTGCCCGCCGCGGTGGAAGAGTACATCTATCCCGCGATGGAGGATTTCCGGATCGACTTCACCCTCGACACCGGCCTGCACGCCAAGGTCATCACCTACAACCTGAAACCCTTCACGCTGATCGGAGCGACGACCCGGGCGGGGCTGCTGACCGGCGCGCTGCGGAGCCGATTCGGAATCACGCACCACCTGCAGTACTACGACGAGGAGGATCTGCTCACGATCCTGCGGCGGGCGGGGCGGACGCTGGCGTTGTCGGATCTGGATGACGGCGCCCTGGCGATGCTGGCGTCCAGAAGTCGCGGCACGCCGCGGGTCACGCTGCGGCTGCTCCGGCGGGTTCGCGACTTCGCCCAGGTCCGGGCGGCCGGCGCCATGACCGCCGGCGCGGTCCGCGAGGCGCTGGAACTGGAGCGGATCGACCAGCAGGGACTGGACGAGATGGACCGGGCCTACATGCGAACGATCGCGGAAACCTACGAAGGTGGACCGGTCGGGCTGGAGGCGATCGCCGCGACGTTGAACGAGGATCCCGGCACCCTGGAGGATCTGGTCGAGCCGTACCTCCTGCAGATCGGGTTTCTCGCCCGAACGCGCCAGGGCCGGAAGTTGACGGCGGGCGGGCTGTCGCACCTCGGCATGGCGGCCGGTCGGGGTTCGGCGAAGGGCCGATCCGCACCGAGCGAGACCGGCGAAGGCGAGCTCTTCCCGTAGATTTTGGCAGATTCGGGAACCTTTGGCGGGAACCCGGTTCGAACGCCTGCGAATAATTTTATGCTGACAGCCATTGATTCGTCACTCAGAACCCTGAAAAAACCCGATCAGATTTATGCTGATTCCGCAAAAAATTTGCTTTCAAGCAC
>SKZB01000467.1 GCA_007127615.1 Phycisphaerales bacterium
CGGCCCTGCTGGGTTCACTCAGTCTCCTCTTCGGGATTTTTCTGAACCCGCTGGCGAGGCCGATCATCGAGCCGACCGCCGGCGCAGTGATGGGCGTGCCCCAGGAGGTCAAGCTCGCACTCTGGCACGGCATCAATCTGCCGTTGATGATCAGCGTGGCGGCGGTCGTCCTCGGCATTCTGGCGTTCTTCGGCCTGCCGGTCATCTCGCGCTTACTCAGACCGTTCGATGCGCTCAACCGGATCGGTCCCGAACGGGGGTACGAGGCGCTCTTCGCCGGCACGCTCAAGCTCGCCTCATTCCAGACGCGACTGCTGCAGAGCGGCTACCTGCGGGTCTACCTGTTCATCACCATCACGATGACGGTCGGTCTGATCGGCTGGCAGATTCTCAAGCTCGATGTGCTGCCCATCGTTGATCAGTTCCGGGAGATCGAGATCGCGCCGTTTCTGATTGAGAATCTCTACACCCTGATCGTGGCGGCGCTGATTCTGATCGGGACGTTGGGAGCGGTGCACTCCCGTTCGCGTCTTTCGGCCATCGCGTCGCTGGGCGTGGTCGGCTACGGCGTGGCGCTGATCTACATCATTCACGGCGCGCCGGACCTGGCGATCACGCAGTTTCTGATCGAAACGCTGACCGTGATTCTCTTCGTGCTGGTGTTCTACCACCTGCCGCAGTTCCCGCGCATTTCCAGTGTGGGGGCCCGGATGCGCGACCTGGTGGTCTCCGTTGCCGCGGGCGTGATGATGACCGTTCTGGTCCTGATCGCCACGAATTTGGAAACGGAGAAGATTTCCGACTACTTCGCGGAGAACAGCTACGAGCTCGGCCAGGGTCGGAACATCGTCAACGTCATCCTCGTTGATTTCCGCTCGATGGATACGCTCGGCGAGATCGTCGTGCTGGCCATCGCCGCGATCGGCGTGCTCGCGCTCTTGAAGCTCAAGCCGCCGCGTGAGCAGGAAGTGAAGCGCAACCCGCACGAGGCCGGGGATGAGGAGGAGGCATCATGAGTTCACTGATCCTCCGGACCGCCATCCGCTACCTCTTCCCGATCATCGTCCTCTTCTCGATCTTTTTGCTCCTGCGCGGTCACGATGAGCCCGGCGGCGGTTTCATCGGCGGGTTGCTCGGCGCGACGGCGTTCGCGCTCTTTGCGATCGGATACAGCGTGGAGACCTCTCGTCGCATGTTGCGCTTCGAACTGCACCAATTGATGGGGTTCGGGCTGCTGATGGCGACCCTTTCCGGTGTGGTGGGGCTCGTTCTCGGGGAACCGTTTCTCTCCAGCGCGTGGATCGAGATTCCCATTCCCGGCCGGCCGGAGCCGTTCAAGCTGGCAACGTACCTTTTCTTTGACATCGGTGTGTACCTGGTCGTGTTGGCCATCACCCTGATGATCGTTTATGCCCTGGCGGAGGAGTAAAACGGACATGGAACTCATCCTCGCCATCGTGATCGGAGCGCTCTACGCCGCGGGTCTCTACCTGATGATGCGGCGCAATCTCGTGAAACTCATCATCGGGCTGGTGCTGCTGTCGCAGGCGGCCAACCTGTTGATCTTCACCGCCGCAGGACTGCGAAGTCCCAACGCGCCGCTCATCCCTCCGGGCGAGAAGTATCCCGTCGGCGAATTTGCGGACCCGTTGCCGCAGGCATTGATCCTGACCGCGATCGTCATCGGCTTCGGCGTGATCGCCTTCACGCTCGTCCTCTTCCACCGCGCTTACCAGTCCATCGGCACGGATGATCTCGATCAGATGAAGGCGACCGATACCTGAGTCAGCTCCAAGAACGCTCGCCACGACGAACACCACAAGGCCCGGCACAAGAGAATCTCGAACCCGAACACCCCTCCCCATGAACTGGCTCATCATCTCCCCCATCCTTCTGCCGCTCGTCCTGGCGTGCATCATGCTCGTCCTCTGGCGGCACCCGGTCTGGCAGCGCTGGATTGCGCTGGCGGGCATGGTCGCGCTGGTGGGGTGCGGAGCGGGACTCTTCGGAGTGGTCTCACTCCACGGCATTCAGTCGGAACAGCTCGCCGGATACGGCGCCCCCTTCGGAATCACCTTCGTCGCCGACCTCTTCAGCTCGATCATGATTCTCGCGGCCGCGGTACTCGGGACGGCGGTCACGGTCTACTCGATGACGAACATCGAGAATCGGCGGGAGTCCTTCGGCTACTACCCGCTGCTGCATCTGCTCATGCTCGGCGTCTGCGGGGCGTTTCTGACCGGCGATGTGTTCAATCTCTTTGTCTTCTTCGAGATCATGCTCATGGCGTCGTTCGTCCTGCTCACGCTCGGCGGCGAACGCGCGCAGATGGAAGGCGCGATCAAGTACGTGACGCTCAACCTGATCTCCTCCGCCATCTTCCTCGCGGCGGTCGGCATCCTTTACGGCATGACGGGCACGCTGAACATGGCGGATCTTGCCAACCAGGTCGTCTGGATCGCGGAGAATCGTCCGGAGGAGCTGCCGCTGCTGACGATTCTGGCGATGATGTTCCTGATCGCCTTCGGCGTGAAGGCCGCCATGTTCCCGCTGTTCTTCTGGCTGCCCGCCTCCTACCACGCGCCGCCGCCGGCCGTTTCGGCGATCTTTGCGGCCCTGCTCACGAAGGTCGGCGTCTACTCGATGGCGCGGTTTTTCACGCTGATCTTTACCCATGACGTCGGCACGACGCACATGATCATCCTTGTGCTCGCCGGATTCGGCATGATCTGCGGCGTCCTCGGCGCGGCCGCCCAGAACGAGTTCCGGCGCATTCTCGCCTTCCACAGCGTCAGTCAGATCGGCTATATGCTGATGGGGATCGGGCTGATCGTGATGCTCGCGCACCGTGACGATGAGATCGCCCACCACGCCGTGCAGATGGGCCTGGCCGGAACGATCATCTTCGTGGTGCACCACCTGTTCGTGAAACCGAACCTGTTCCTGGTCAGCGGCGTGGTCGAACGCATCGGCGGAACGGGTGAGCTGAAGAAGCTCGGCGGCTTTTACAAGTCCGAGCCCCTGCTCGCCATCATGTTTCTGATCTCAGCATTGTCACTGGCCGGCATCCCGCCGCTCTCGGGTTTCTGGGCGAAGTTCGTTCTCGTTCTGGCCGGTCTGCAACTGGGGCAGTACGTCATTGTATTCATCGCGCTGCTGACCGGACTGCTGACGCTCTACTCCATGGTCAAGATCTGGGCGGCGGCGTTCTGGACCGACGCGCCGGAAAACAGTCCGGTTCACAACGCCGCCCACATGGCGCACGCCCGGCACGGCCTCCGCCGGATGATTTATCCCATCGCCGTCATCGCGGTCATCATCGTGCTCTTCGGTATCTTTGCCGGACCGATCTTCGACGTGGCGATGGAGGCGGCGGGGCAGATGCTGGATCCGTCGGCCTACATCGATGCGGTGCAGTTTGAAGAGTTCTCCCCGACCCTCGGACGGGGTGAGGAGACGGGCCCATGAAAATGTTCGTTGCCAACCTGCTGCTCGCCGCGGTCTGGTCGCTGATGTCCGAGCGCGGCACCATGTTCCAGCTCGCCGTGGGCTTCGTCTTCGGTTACCTGCTGCTGTGGTACCTGCAGCCGCTGATCGGTCATTCCGGGTACTTCACGAAGGTTCTGCAGATCGCAAGGTTTCTGATCTTTTTCATCAAGGAACTGATCGTCGCGAACCTGCGGGTGGCGTGGCATGTCATCACGCCCGCCAGCTTCTTCAAGCCGGGCATCATCGCGGTGCCGCTGGAAGAGATGTCCGATCTGGAAGCGACGTTGCTGGCCAACATTCTGACGCTGACGCCGGGTTCGTTCTCCGTTGATCTTTCCACGGACCGGCGGGTGCTGTACGTGCATGTGATGGATGTGGATGATCCGGACAAGGTTCGCCGGGAGATCAAGGAGCAGTACGAGAAGCAGTTGCTCGAGGTGATGCGCTGATGTTCACGCTGGCCGTCGAAATCGTACCGATCGCTTCGCTCGTCACGCTGAACCTGCTGGCGGTGGCGATGCTGATCGCCATGGTGCGGCTGCTTCGCGGCCCGTCACTCGCCGATCGCGTCGTCGCCCTGGACCTGATCGCCGCGCTGGCGGTCGGGGTGATCACCGTCTACTCGATCTACACGAACCAGACGATGCTGCTCCGCGCCGGCATCGTGGTGGCGCTGGTGGTCTTCGTCGGCACGGTCGCGTTCGCCATGTACCTTGAGAAGAGGGCCAAACCGTGATCGAGGAGATCGTCAACTGGACCTTTCAGATTGTGGTCGTCTTCCTTCTCCTGGCGGGCGGCATCTTCAGTCTCATTGCGGGGGTCGGCATTTTCCGCATGCCCGATTTGTTTACGCGCATGCAGGCCGCGGCCAAGACCGGGACGCTCGGCGTCGGCATGCTGCTGATCGCGCTGGTCGTCCACTTCTGGGAAGTCGGCATCTTCATTCGCGCCGCGCTGGTGATCCTCTTCCTCTTCCTGACCGCACCGATCGCGGCCCACCTGATCGCCCGGGCGGGCTACATCAGCGGTGAGCGCCTCTGGCGGAAAAGCGTCTGCGATGAAATGAAGGGCCAGTACGATCAGGTCACGCACGCCCTCTCCAGCGGAAAGTGGAAGCGGGAGGATCCGTGACGCGGGCGTTCCTCAGCCAGGGCATCAAGGCACCGGGGGGGGAGGGGGATCAGAGCATCTGGAAAGGCACGGAGTGACGAAGGAGTGGGTGAC
>SKZB01000356.1 GCA_007127615.1 Phycisphaerales bacterium
ATCCGGGCGGGGCGCAACGGTCTGCAGGAAAATTTCACGTATTTTTTGATTCGCCCGTTGCGCGGACCGGCGGCTCGCGACTCTTCCGGGTGACGATCCGGCTTGTGGGGTCGTTACAATCGGCGTATGGCGTCGATCGATGCGTTGACTGACGAACACGTCCGGCGGGCGGCAAGCGGCTCGCCGGACGACGCGGAACGTCTCATGCAGATGGTGACGCCCCAGGTCTCCCGGATGGTCGCGGCCCGGCTGAGTCCGCGCCCGAACCAGTGGCACGCCGCCGAGGAAATCGTGCAGGAGTCGCTGATCGCGCTCTCGCAGGGGCTCGGTCGACTGCAGCGGCAGGACACCACCGGGTTGCGCGCGTTTCTCTCCCGGATCGTCGAGAACAAGGTCGCCGACCGCTTGCGCCGGCAGCAGCGCAAGCCCGGTGCGATCACCGGCGGTCATGCCTCGCTGCAGGATGCGGTCGGCCGGCTCACGCAGACCGGCCGGTTTGAACACGTGCTGCAGGCGAGCGGCGTCTCGCCGCGCACCGCCGCGGCGGAAGCCGAAGAGGTCGAGCTGATGCTGACCGCACTCGGCCGCCTGAAGGATGAACACCGCCGGGTGATCACCCTCGCGTTCTTCGATCAGCTCAAGACCGCGGAGATCGCCGAACAGATGCAGATCTCGCGCCCCGCCGCCTCGATGCTGCTCATCCGCGCGGTGGAAGCGCTCCGCCGGGAAATGAACGAATCGGAGCCGGGCACGCGGACCGGGGAGGCCCAGGACCGATGATCGATCCCGGCTCCGATTCCAGATCATCCCCGCCGGCACACGACGATCCGGAGCGTGCTCCGGCGGAACTGGCCGACGAAGTCGACCGTGCGCTCGAAGCGCTCTGGCGCGGCAGCACGATCGAGCTCGATACGCTCCTCAGCGAAACGCAGGGCGGCGGTGAGCCGGGTGAGCCCGGCCGCACAGGAACGTTCCGCAAGCTGATGGATGCCGCCGATGAGATCGGGCGCCTCTGGTCCGGTCCGACCGTGCCGCCGGAGTTGCCGAATTTTCGTGACCTTGAACTCATCGGCCGGGGCGGGATGGGGGTGGTCTACCGCGCGAAGCAGCTTCATCCGCCGCGCGACGTCGCCATCAAACTGCTCGCGCCCCGGCGCCGCGGCAAGCTCGACCGCCGGCGCTTTCACTTCGAGATCGAAGCGCTGGCGACCCTCGATCATCCGAACATCGCCCGCGTCCACGAAGCGGGCTGGCTCGACGATGTGAACGAGATGCCCTACATGGTCATGGAGTTCGTGCGCGGCATGCCGGTGACGGCCTCGGCGCAGGATCGTCATCTGTCCCTCGAAGAACGATTGTCGCTGTTTCTGCGCATTGCCGAGGCGGTTCACCACGCCCACCAGCGCGGCATCATGCACCGCGATCTGAAGCCGGAAAACATCCTCGTCACCGAAGATGGTGAACCCAAAGTGCTCGACTTCGGCATTGCCCGCCGTGTGGATGACCGGGCCGAGGCCTCCGAATCGGGTGCGGCGGAGACGGCCTTTCTCGGCACGCTGCTCTACTCCAGTCCGGAAGCGGTCGCCGAGGGGGAGAAGGCGATCGATGTTCGCAGCGATGTCTATTCACTCGGCGTCCTGCTGCACGAATTGCTGACCGGGCGCCTTCCCATCGAGCCCGCCGGCCGGGATGCCCGCGCGGTGATGGGATCGATTGCGGAGGGAAAGATCGATCTGACCCGCGCGGCCCTGCCGGAGCTTGATGAAGATCTGCGGTGGATCCTGCGCAGCGCGATGGCGCACGACGTCGGTGACCGTTACGCCTCGGTGGCGGCACTGGCGGACGATCTTCGGCGGCATCAGGCACGGGAACCGATCCGCGCACGGCCGCCGAGCGTGCGCTACCAGTTTGCGCGCTTCGCGCAGCGGAATGCGCTGCTGGTTTCGATCGCCGGTTCGCTGACCGCGCTGCTGCTGGTGGCGCTGGTTCTGGTGTCGGTGCTTTACCTCCAGTCGAGCGCCGCGCGGGACGCCGAAGCGGAACAGCGCCGCGTGGCGGAGCGCGAGGGCGCGAAGCAGCAGGCCGCGCTGCGGTTTCTCAACGATATGCTGTCGGCCGCAAACCCGCGTATGGGAACGGGCGAGCCGGATGTTCCGGTTCGAGCGGTGGTGGAACGCGCCGCGGCCTCGCTCGATACCGTGGAAGCCGGTTCGCTTTACGAGCCGGAAGTCGAAGCCGCGGTACGCGACACGATCGGCGATGTCTTCGTCGCGCTGGCGATGTTCGAAGAGGCGGATCGAATGTTCCGCGCCGCCCGGTCACTGCGCGCGGCGCACCTGGCGCCGGATGACCCCGCGCACGCGCTGAGTGAACACCGCCTCGGCGCCCTCGCGGTTCGACTGGGGGAGATGGACCGCGCGCAAACGCTGCTCGAATCGGCCCTGGAGAGACGCCGGAGCCACTTCGGGGAAGACAGTGCACCGTACGCAACCACACTCAACGAGCTGTCGATGATCAAGACCGGCCGCCGGGACTTTGAATCCGCGCACGAAATGCAGCAGCGCGTGCTCGCGATACGGCGCCGGGTTCTGGCGGAGAACGATCCCCTGATCGGGCAGGCGATCAACAACATCGCCACGACGCTCGTCCATCTCGGCCGGTTCGAAGAGGCGATCATCACCCTCCGGGAAGCACTCGCGTTCCGGGAACAGATTTACGGTGAGTCGCATCCGGACATCGCGGAAACACTCTCGGATCTCGGTTTTCTCTACCGCATGGACGGGCGGTATGAAGAGTCCGAGCGCGCCATCCGCCGCACCATTGACATTCTGACCGCGTCGTACGGTGAGGATCATCCGCTGGTCGCTTCGGCCATCCACAATCTGGCGCAGTTGATGTACATGCTCGGGGACTACGAAGAAGCGCTGCGGCTGATGCACCGGGCGCTGGCCATCCGTGAGTTTGCGCTCGGAGAAACGCATCCCGGCACGATTCTGGTGAGCAACGACATCACCGTCATCCTGTCAGAGCTTGAGCGCTGGGATGAAGCGGAACTGGCGATGCGGCGCGTGCTGGAGATGCGGGAGCGGGCCCATCCCGAAGGACACCCCGACATCGCCGCTTCACACCGCGCGCTCGGCGAACTGCAGCATCGTCTCGGCCGGCAGGAACTGGCCGAAGAACATCTGAAAAGTGCGCTGGAGAGTTTCCGGACCGAGCGCGGCGGGACGCATCGCGACGCGCTGGTCACGGCCGGTCTGCTGGCGGATCTGTATCTGGCCTGGGACCGCCCGGAACAAGCCGAGGCGGTGTTGCGGGAAGCGCACGAGCCGTTCGTCACGTCAGGGAGCGCCGTTCCCGCCGGCCTGATCGAGCGTCTGGTAACGACCTATGAGGCGCTGGGCCGACCGGAGGAGGCGGCGCGGTGGCGTGATCGGCGGCCGGATTCCTGAAACCCGCGGCCCGACCGGTCGGCTCGACACGGTCGCCGCACGCCCCGAACGGATGATCGGTGGCGATCCGGACGGTTGTCATTTTGACAGTGAAAAATCGGGGGCGGGCGTCACCGTGACAGCGCGGACGCGCCCTCCGGCGATTTCTCCGGCCGGAAATCACGGTCCGATCCGTCGGATCGTCTGGCACGGCTTTTGTGTCTGTCCCCATGAAGCTCGGCAGGTGCCCGGGTGTTCCGGACACGGTTTCCTCTGCCCGAGAGATGATTGGGTTGATGTAAGGATGAATTGGCCAGAAAAAGGAGGTTGCCATGTTGATGAGACGATTGACCATGAATCCGGCGCGCGCGGGACGACCGACCTGGGACCGCGTCTTTGACTCCATGTTTGAAGACATGGCGAACGCGAGCAGTTCGATCTTCTCCGCGACGACGTTTCCGCCGCTGAACGTCTGGCAGGATGAGCAGGCGGTCTACGTTGAAGCGGAACTTCCCGGATTTTCCCGAGACAGAATCGAACTCGACGTCCACGAGCATCGTCTGACCATTCAAGGCGAACGGTCGCCGCAGAGTGCTGAAAACGTCGAGTACCTCCGACGGGAACGACCGATGGGCAAGTTTTCCCGCACGCTGGATCTGCCGGTCGAGTTCGATGGCGAGCGCGTGGAAGCGGCGCTGGAGGACGGCGTTCTGCTCGTGACCCTGCCGAAGTCGGCCCGGGCGACGCCGCGCCGCATTGAAGTTCGCGGCCGGAGCAATCCGGAAAGTGTTTCCGCCCCGGCGTGAAGAGCTCCGTTCGCGCCGGTCGGTCGGACCGGTGACAGAGATGATGGGAATGAAGTCAATGGAATCAATGAAATCTTGATCTCAAGCGTTCTGAGGTACGCAGGAAATGCCCGGGAGGTTTGTCATCATGACGGCATCAAAAACATCAGGCAAGACCACCGACGAAAAGGCAATGACCACCACCACGTCAAACACGATCGAAACGAAGGCGAATGCGGCGGCTGATCGTGCGGCGCCGGCGGAGCGGCCGGAGCACCCGAGGGCCCCGCAGGGTTGGCAGTATCGCCCGGATGCGGACATCTCGCGTGAGAACGATCGGTTCACCATTCTCATGGATGTGCCCGGCGTCTCGTCCGGCGATATCGATCTTCAGGTCGATCGCGGCGTACTGACCGTGCACGCCAAAGTCAGTTCCCCCAGCCGCACCCGGAACGGGCGCCTCTGGATCAGGAACGAATACGGCGTGGG
>SKZB01000425.1 GCA_007127615.1 Phycisphaerales bacterium
CAGCCAGAGCACGGCCTTGTGGTCGGCGGAAGCGCGTTCGAGATGGGTCAGGTTCGCCAGCCAGTCCGAGCGGCCGGTTTCGACTTCGATCAGCAAGCGCCGGCCATCACGCTCGGCGTACAGATCAAACGCGTGACCGCCGGCGGTGTACTCAAGTGCAACCTTCCCGCCGGCTGCGCGAAGCTGCTCGCCCACTTGGTGCTGCCACCAACCATGCACCCGCGAGCAGCGCCCGGGCGCAATGGGCACACGGTGACGAGCCAGCCACGCGCGGGCGTGATCGCCACTCGCGTTCCGAATCATGACACCCGCAAATCCAGCAACTCGGAACAGTGCTTGCAAAACTCCCAGTGAGGAAGGCATGTATCCTTACAGTGAGGGCATTTGCGGCTTGACCGACGAGCCATACGGTCCGCCGAACACATCTGCCGGTACATCTTCTTGCGATAGGCGGTGATTTTCACGGGATCATCGAGCTCATGCGAATCGGTGATGCGGCCTTCGACCACCTCGATGTATCGCTCACGTTGGTACAGCGACGCATGTCCCATGTGCAAATATTCGACGAGCTTGCCTTCAGGCATGACGAGTATGCCAAGAACCCAATCCGCCAACAGGGGTTCGATCAGTCTGAACGACTCCCGCGGCCCGTCGGATATGCCGGTTCGCATGCCGATAAAGTAGAGTCGATCATCCCTGATCTCCCAGATGCCTTGGTATCGTCGCCAGCACGCTGTCGTGTTGACCATGCGTTCGATTCCGATTGGAGGCAATGGCACTTTCTCCAGCGTATCGAGTCGTTCCGGCGGCGGGACGGGCGGACAGCTTGTCAGCGATTTTCGACTGCCGTTGATTGAAATGACATCGGGTATCTGAGCGGTCATTCTGCTGGTGTCCTGGCTTGCGGGGCGTTGGCGGTTTTTCTTCGTCAACGAGGATAGCAAGGATGGCTGTCGCAAAGCTATCGCTTCGTCGGTTGATTGATGATTGCCTTGGCGGTTCAGTTCAGGTTCTTCACCGCCCCGGTTAAGTTGGAAGCGATCGGATCGCTCGCGCCGCTCGATCCGTTTTCTACTATTTCGGCTTCTTTGCCACCTCGCATTTGGGGCCAAAAAAAAGGGTCTTCAGGAGATCGTGTGGGTCACGAGGGACGGGGCTTCCACGGGTTGCGCATCGGTCGGCGGCGCCGCCCGCTGCTTCACCCGTGGCGACACTCCGGCGCCCCTTCGGGGCTTTCACTGCCGTGCGCCTCCCCTGCCTTCGCCCCTTCGTCGCTCTGTCCCTTCGTCGCCCCACCACATGCTTCGCCCATTTCCGGGGACGGGACGAAGTATGGCACCCTTCAGACATTTTCCGTCGCTTCGTCGCTTCGTCGCTCATTGCCTCCGTGCCTTTGTGCCTCTCCCGAAAACCTCTCATCCGTGCGGGTCACCCACACGGATTCCTGAAGCGCCTCTATTTTGTGCGCCCGCCGGTCGTTCGCAAAATGGCCGGGGCGACCTTGGGGCAATTTCCGAGCAACAACCGGAACCCCGGTCGTGCCGGGGCCCAGGTCGGGAGTCAGAGCGGGCGCGACGGGTCAGAATCCCCTGGCCGGACGATGTGTATACTGCGGCTTGTCCGACAGCTTCTACGGTCCAACCACACCCGCATGACTGACGACCGCGCACTGCTCTCTGCGATTCGCACTCGTGACCAGGAGGCGCTGGATGCTCTCTATGAGCAATACAGCGGACTCGTGTACACGGTTTGTTTACGGGTGCTGGAGTGTCCCGCAGATGCGGAAGATGCCCTGATCGATACCTTCTGGCAGGTCTGGACCAAGCCGGAACAGTACGATTCGACGCGCGGAGCCGTGCCGACCTACCTGGCAATGATCGCCCGCAGTCGTGCTCTGGATCTGCGTCGATCGCGCTCCGCCGAATCGAATCGGCGTGACCAGGCGAAGCCCGTTGACGGCATCGCACCGACTGAGACCGATGGCGAGATGACCATTGACCCGACCGTTCTGCAGGAAGAGGAAAGTGATCAGGTGCATGGGGCGCTGGCGTCCCTGACACCCGAGCAGCGAGAAGCCATTCGCATGTCGTTCTACAACGGTCTGAGCCATCAGGAGATTGCCCAGGCCCTCCAGATCCCCGTCGGTACCATCAAGAGTCGTCTCAGACAAGGACTCATCCAATTGAGGGAACACTTTCGTACATCTGGTGAGGAGCCCCTCTCATGAGCTCGAAAGAACTCGGAGAACTCACGCTTCTATACGTTGTCGACGCCCTCGACGAGGATGAGCGGCGCGTGATCGACAATCGGCTTTCACGCGGTTGTCCCGAAACAATCGGCGCCCTCGCCGAGGCCCAGGCGGTCGTCGGCAAACTGCCGATCCAGGAGCCCCGGATTACGCCGTCACCACGGGCGCGCGAACGTCTTCGTTCACGAGTCGAGCGTTCTCGATCGCTGCCGACGGCCCCCGATCCGGCATCGGACCTGCCGTCCGTCCCGGAGACCAGACCGGAAGTCCCGCCGGCCCCCGGCCGCCCCGCCGATTCCCCACCGCATGGCCGCAGGCCATCGCCGCGCTTGCGTGATCGCTATCCGCTCGCGATCGCGGCGGTGGTATCGATGGTTCTGACGGGTGCGCTGATGGCGATTCTTGTCGTGCCGGCGCTGTTTGATCAACGCGGCCAGTTGCAGAGTCTTCAGGCCGTGGTCGACCAGATGAAGGACGACATGCTGGCGTATGTCGATGATCTGGAGCGGCTCCGCGATCACGATCAGGTTCGTCAGGCAATGGACCAGATGCTCAGCTCACCCGCGTTGAGAGTCATCTCGTTGCGTGCGCTTGAAAACGCCGGTGAAGAGAATCTCGGTTGGCTGTACTGGGATCCAGCTTCCAAACGTTGCCGCATCTACGCGGAACACTTCGAGCGGCCGGAGGGCGGACGATTTCGTCTCGCCCTGATCACCGAGGACGAGAGAGAGATATTGGGCGCGACGTTCACGTTCGATGATTCGGGACGAAGTTTCTTCGACATCACCCTGCCGGAGAACGGTATTGATTCCCCGAATCAGTTCGCCAGCGTGCGCGTGCTGCACGATGACTCCGAAGAGGAGGAGACCGAGGATGTGCTCGGTCGACCGATTCTCGGCGGCTCTTTTCACTGAGCACGCGGGAGAAGGGACGGAGGGAGGGATCGAGGGATTGAGGGATTGAGAGACGGAGGGTGGGCGGCTGGCGGCGAAGCACCCCGGGGAAGGTGCCGGAGTCACTCCTCACCCACACGATTTTCCTGAAGACCCACAAACGTTTCCCGAAGTGGCGGCCGTAACTCGCCGTCCGTGGCGATTTTGCGCGACGATGCGCGCGGCACGAGAAAAAAAGTGCGTCATTGTCATCATCCGTTTCGGGGGCGGTGTCCGTAATCCCGTCAGAACGCCCGTCCCAATGGACTGAATGACGGGCGCTGACTTTGCTCTGAGTGCTGCAGCCAAAGAGTTGACGAGCTGGCGCGTGAGAAGTTGAACGAGCGCGTGAAATTTAAAACAGCAAGGCAGGTCTCGCTCACGCCGCGTTCGGCGTGCACGCTTCGCCGGGCTTCGTCGAGCATGGTTTGAGATTGACAATTTTGATTGTTCATCAACAACCCCCATCAACCTCACTGCACGAGAAGAGAAAGGACATACCATGAAACTCTTGACCACCGTCTTAAGCGGCTCGGTGCTTGCCGCATCCCTCGGATTGATGACCGCGGCTCCGTCGGCCATGTTAACCCAGGACAGGCCGTCCACCCCTCAGGCCAATCCCGATGAAACCAAACTGATCGAAGGCCGAGTCGTCTGCCTCTACAGTTACCTCGGGGCCGATGAAGAGGATCGCGAGCGTGAACGTTCGCGAGATCGTGAACGCGATGGCGACCGCGAGGGTGAACGTGATCGTCAATGGGATCAGTATCGATCTTCCGGCGATCATCAGGGACCGCTGGGTCTCGTCGTCGAACGCGATCGGATCATCGGCAGCACGACCACGGTTCACGTGATCCTGTTGGATCCGACTTCCGATTCGAGCAAGGAGAATTACAAGAAGGCCCGCGAGCACATGGGGAAACCGGTGGCCGTCACCGCGCATCAGTTCGAACGCGATGGCGTGAGCGGTGTCGCTCTGATCGAAATCAACGAGCGAACGCGAGAAGGTCGCGAAGGCCGAGAAGATCGGGAAGATCGGCGCGACACCCCTCGCCGCCGTTGAGAACGTGAACTATCAACCCTGTGAACCCCCCCTTCGATCCCGGAGGCAATCCTTGTCTCCGGGGTCATTCACCCTGAATTGACTCACATGATTGAGGACACAAAGCACATGTTTCATCAACTCAACCGTTTGGCATCGACGAGTCTGATCGTAACCCTGTTGGTCTTCGCCCTGTGCTCAGCCGGCTGTGAACGCGACGCCGGCGACCATCTGGAAGACGCCGGCGACGACATCGGCGATGCGGGCGAAAGTGCCGGCGAGGCCGCAGAACAGGCCTGGGATGATCTGCGGGATGAAGTCGACGATTAAGTCCCCAAGCCCCCTGTTTTCCGCGCACCCGACACGACCGTTGCGCTGTTCAGAAGTCAAATGATTGGAGTCGCGACATGCTTTACTTCGCCGTTGTCTTTTTCATCATCGCCCTGATTGCTGCCCTCTTTGGTTTTACCGGCATCGCTG
>SKZB01000302.1 GCA_007127615.1 Phycisphaerales bacterium
CGAGACGCCGACGGGCCAGGCACCGTCTTTCTTCCTCATTGCAGACCCTGAGGAATTTCCCGTGGCGGAACAGGTCGTCGGCAACGATCTGCCAAGATCCGCCGGCATGAGTGCCGACGGGTTCGGCTGGCACGTTGCAAACGAGTTGGACAATCCCGCACCGGTGAGCCAGTCCTCCGATATCGACTCCCCGTTTACCGGCACCCTGGCCGATTCGACCGGCGGCTTTTCACAGGACAGCTCAACGCTGACCTCGACGGGCTTCTCCGCCGCCTGGACTCCGGAAGCTGAAGTTGATACCCAAGCCCAATCCGACGGTGAAGCTCCGGTGGTGGCCTCCGCAGGCTCCGGACCATCATCAGGTGGTCCGGCATCACCCGGTGGATCGGCCGGATCTTTCCCGAATGGATCTTCACCGGACGGCAGTTCTACTGGCGGCGGTTCGAAAGGATCGTTCCAACGCCCCCGTTGTGCGAATTCTGTGAACGCCTCGACAAGTACTCCACCGACGAGTTCGTCGTGGAGCCCCCAGGGACATCCCGGCTCGGGACTGCCGCTCGATGAAGAGGGCTGGACCGATCTGTCGCCGTCCCCCGATACGCGCATCGTGTACGTCAGCAGTTCATCCGGACATGATGTGTACGGTCAATGGTACAACGCCGGTCACGCGGCGGTCGGCGAAGACCCCCGCCATCCGGTCGGATCGATCGCCCCCGTGCGAACACTTCAGCAGGCCTACAACTTGATCCGGGACGGAAAGCCGGACTGGATTCTTCTGAAGCGCGGCGACAGTTGGAACACCAGCTTTACCGACTGGGATCGATCGGGCATGTCGATGGACGCGCCGATGCTCATCGGCTCCTACGGTCCCGATGAACAGCCGGCCCCGCGAATCCGCGGCTGGTCCGGCCGGGCGTACCCCGCGCAAAGCATGGGGCATCCCATCGATTTTCTCGCGATGATCGGGATCGAGTTCGGTACGGACGGAATCGTCCGTCACACCGGCGGCGAAGGATGGTTGATTGAGGATTGCGTATTCCCGAAGGAAGAGCACGCGACGGTGCGCCTTCTCATGAGCGCCGGTGATCCGCTGCGACACCTGACGGTGCGACGATCTGTTCTGCACTATCCGGATTATGACCCCGACGCGAACGAACGCGTGGTCTTCATGGAGCTGGGTGCGACCGAAGACGGCTGGATTGAATCCTGCATGATCGGAGAGGCCGGTTGGACGATCGAGGCGTTTGAGGATGAAGACGTTGCGTGCAAACTCTTCATTCGCCGGCTGGTTGGCGTCTCCGACGTATTCGTCGATTTCTGTGGGGATGTCTGGCTGAAGGAGGCCGCCAAAGACTCGCCTGACGAGTAGCGGTCAAACGCCACCCACGCGCGGGTGCGTGTCATGTGATGGTGACCGGAAACGGTCAACCATCACGCGCGCGGGTCCGGCGCCCTGGCGGCGAGAATCGTCCGCAGCACCTCCGGTTCATCCAGGTAATCCGCAATCACCACTTCCGCTCCCGCACGACGAAGCCGACCGGCGTCTTCCGCATTTGCCCGGCCGACGAAACCAACCCCGAGCGAGGCGGCGGTGCGAACGTCCCAGACACCGTCGCCGATCGAGATGATCCGGTCGAAGTCGGTGCGGCCGTACGCTTCGCCGGCCCGCCGGACGGCCGCGGTGACAATGGACTCCCGGGATGGGCCGTCTTCTGAAAATGCGGCCGGGTGGGCCCGTAGCGGCAGATTCGCCCATTCGAGCTTGGCCCGGGCCGTCACTTCGAACCCCCCCGTCGCGAGCGCGACGGCGATGTCATCCCGCTGCGCCAGGAGTTCCAGCAGGCGATGAATGCCGGGAATCGGGCCGAACAGCGACGGCTGCGTGCCGACCGCATCTTCCAGCAGGGCCAGGAATCGTCGGCGAAATTGCTCGATATCCTCGGCCCGCGCTTCCCGGCCGGCGTAGCGACGGAGGAGTTCCGAAACGAGGCCCGTATCGGAACAGTGCGGGTAGTTCGCCCAGTCCGCGTCCGGTGACCGCACGTCGAGAACCTCCTCCGCCGCGCGGAGAAAGCAGGCATCATCCACCGCGGTTGACTCGATCAACGTGCCGTCGATATCAAAGATCACCAGATTCAAGGTGGCTTCCTGTTCCGAATATGGGGTCGGGGTCTCGTGCCGGGCGGCGATCGTACACCACGCCGCCGGCGCGGATGGGAATCGGCACGCGAAAATGGGGCCGCCATCGATCATCTCCTCCGGCCGGGCGAGGGAGCTCGTCGGAGTGGCGATTGCGGCTCGATCTGCGATCGGATATCATTCCCGGTCTTTCCCATCCGCCGAACTCAGGCATGCGGCACGGAGGTCACCGATTCGGCTTCCTCCCCACCCCATGCCCGTCCCCGCTGGCCATGGTGGTCATCGCAGGCGGCGCGTTCGGCGCTTGCACAGGAGTGATTGATGGTCGTTATCCGTCTCAAGCGCATGGGCCGCACCCACCGGCCGTTCTACCGCGTCAACGTCATGGACAAGCGGGCCCCCCGCGACGGTCGCGTGATCGAGGAACTCGGCTGGTACAATCCGCTCGCCGCCGAGGAAAAGCAGCTCGATCTGAAGATCGACCGGATCAACTACTGGCTCAGCGTCGGCGCCCAGCCGAGCGAAACGGTGGCCAGTCTGCTGCGCCGGGTTGACTGCGAACCGAAATCGGGCAAGAAGCTCGAGAACGCCTGATCCCCTTCCCGCGGCCGGCCGACGGGAGACCGCCATCGACGGGAGACCGCCGATGAGACCCCGCTTCCGAAAAGCACATGCGCTGCTCGGCTTATCCCATTGGCATGCGCACCTGATGACTTTGCGCGCAAGCAGATTTCGCGTTCGCTCGCAGCGCTGAACCCCTCCGGCTTCACCCTCGCATTCGGGGGGCCGTCTTCGGTGCCGTTGTCGAGGGAAAAGCGGGATACACCCCGGCCGATGAACTTGCATCCCCCACCATGTCGCTTCGCATCGACATTCTGACGCTCTTTCCGGAGATGTTTCCCGCGGTGCTGGAGGCCAGCATCGTCGGCCGGGCCCGCCTTGCCGGCGCGATCGAGGTCCATCTGCACAACATCCGCGATTATGCGGAGAACAAGCACCACAAGGTCGATGATCGTCCCTTCGGCGGCGGGCCGGGGATGGTGCTCATGTGCCAGCCGCTCTACGACGCCGTCATCGACGTCGAAGGTCAGGATGAACGAACGGCCCGGCGGATCCTGCTCTCGCCGCAGGGGGAGCCGCTCCGTCAGCCGCGGGTGGAGTCACTTGCCGCGTGCGCGACCGGCCGGTTGCTGCTGATCGCCGGCCACTACGAAGGCATCGACGAGCGGGTCATCGAGGCGCTGGCCCCCCTCGAAATCAGCCTCGGCGACTATGTTCTCAGCGGGGGCGAACTCGGCGCGATGATCCTGGTCGACGCGATCGCCCGTCTGCAGCCGGGCGTGCTGGGACATGCTGATTCCGCCGCCGAGGATTCCTTCAGCCCGCGGGGGGAGGCGCGTCGTCGGCTGCTGGATTGTCCCCATTACACCCGCCCGCAGGTCTGGAATGGCCGCGAGGTCCCACCGGTTCTGGTCTCGGGTGACCACGGCGCGGTCGCCCGCTGGCGGGAAGAGCAGATGCTCGAGCGGACCCGGATCCGCCGGCCGGATCTGCTGAACCGGGAGACGTTTCTTCCTTCGGATCCCGCCCCGTCTCCGCCCGATCGCGGTTCGGTCGAACGGCCTTCCCAGCCGTGAATGATTCTGCTATCATGCGTGATTCGCTGATCGCCCGATCAGCGGCCGCTTTCCGTTGGTCTGAGCCCCGAGTGACGTACCCGCCATGAATGCCACCGAAATCATCGAATCCGTCGTTGACTCGCAGTTGAAAGGCGAGAACGAGTATCCCAACTTCACCATCGGCGACACCCTGAACGTGCACGTCCGGATCGTCGAAGGCGATAAGGAACGCATTCAGGTCTACCAGGGGGTGCTGATCAGCCAGCGCGGTCGCGGCATCAACCGGTCAATTACCGTTCGCCGCATCGTTGCGAACGAAGGTGTGGAGCGCGTCTTCCCGCTGCACTCCCCGCGCCTCGCCAGGATCGAAATCGTCCGGCGCGGCGACGCTCGGCGTTCCAAACTCTACTACCTGCGCGATCGCGTCGGCAAGAGCCGCCGTCTGCGCGATCAGCGACGCGGACTGCAGCACGTCTCCGACACCTCCGCCGGCGCCGCGAAGGAACCGGCGGCGGAAGCCAAGGCCGACTGATACGACGTCTGGCGACGTTGCGACGACGACCCGAGTGACGACCGGACGGCCATCTGACTCAACTGACTGACTTTCAAGGACAACGCTCCGTACGGAGCGTTGTTTTCTTGGGGTCGCGCGACGATGGGCGACCTGACGACTTCGGGAGCAGACGTCCGGGATCGACCCCCGCCAAAAAAGACGAACGACCGTCTGCCTCGTGGGAAGACGGCCGTTCCAAAGCGGACAGGGCGGGATTCGAACCCGCGGTAGCCCTAATGGACTACGCCGGTTTAGCAAACCGGTGCCTTCAGCCGCTCGGCCACCTGTCCGGTCAACTGCCAGAGCATCATTGCACTGCGGGGCCGAATCGTCAACTCGCTCGTAGGGACCCGGGCATCGAGGCA
>SKZB01000045.1 GCA_007127615.1 Phycisphaerales bacterium
CGGAGGAATGGTGCTTCCGCACCGTAGTCGACCGCAGCCTGGGCAATGCTCGCGTCGTCGGTCGAGATGATCGTTCGCGTAATGCCCGGCGTGGTAATCGAGGCCCGTGCGGCAAAACCGACAAGAGGATGCCCGCCGAGTCGCTTGAGATTCTTTCCCGGCAACCCTTTCGATCCGCCACGCGCAACAATCAGGCCGAGAACACGCATCAACCGCTGTTCCCGGCCGCAGCCTGGATGGTCCGGATCCGCCGATACTGCTCACCGGCGAACGGCTGCAGCCCGACCGAGCCGGGCGCGGGCTCACCGCCCCGGCAAAGATAGCCGACATGGTGGCCATCGGGCATCACCATCATGGCGACAATCGTAAAGCCGGTCTGACGCAGATACGCTTCTATGGTATCGCGAGTGAAGTAATACGGATGATCGATCTTGATGGCACCTTCAATTCGCGCGGTCCGGGCCGCGATGGTTTCAAAGTCAACGAAATCCACGTAGAAGAATCCGTCTTCGGAGAGCAGATTTCGAATACTCACCAGCGCACCGCGCACATCGAGCAGGTGATCGATCGTCTGGCAGAGGCAGACGAAGTCGAAGGGTCCTTCCGATGCCAGATCATCGTCTTCAATCAGGGCGCAGATTGTTCTCAACCCCCGCTGCTCGGCGCGTTCAAGTTCCGGAGGCGACGGATCAAGGACCACGCCTTCGCAGCCGATCGCTTCCTTGAGTCCGGCTGCGATGACGCCGGTGCTTCCGCCGACATCAAGCATGGTCCGGATGTTCTTCGCGGAGAGATGGGGCATGAGAAATCGAATGAGATTTGAAGTGTACTCCTGCTGCTCCTCCTCGACGGTCACCGCATCAATGACGCGGCCGTGGTACGCCGAGACCAGCGGACGATAGATACCGTCGTAAAATCGCGCGTACTCCGCTGCCGTCAACCGGGGCGAAAGGAAGATCAGGCCGCAAGTGAGACAGAGATTGCTCTGGACCGGGTAGTCATACCGGTCGGTCCAGGCAATGGCGCAGAAAACGGATCCTCCGCAAAGGTTGCAACCGGTCACGGACTCGGTCTCAAGCCGTGTCGGATCGAACCCAATTTTCTGAATGCGCTTCGTGCGGGAGTTTTCGTTCATCGAGATCGCGGTTGATGTAGTCAATGGTCTTCTGCACGTAGAGTGAAACTTCGGAGAGAATACGAACGATGCGCGGGGACACCTGCCCGTCGCCGTACAAGGTGCTGGGCTCATAGCGGCCGTGAATGAGCTGCGATTGAATCTCACGATAAATCGGCTCTTCCTCGACCGTGACGGGTCTGACGTTGTCAGAGTACTCACGCCCCTTCTGCCGATCGCCGACGAGTACGATCGGCGTGCCGTAGAAGCCCGAATCCCGGACAAATGAAGAGCTGTTCCCGATCCCCACCGTCGCCCCGGCGAGTAACGACGCGTACACTTCCGGTCCGAAATTCTTCATCAATCGCAACCAGACGGGGGCATACTCGTCGCGGTACATGCGAAGCACCTTGGAGACGTGGTCCGCACCGGCGTCGATGTTCGGCCAAAGCCATACGGTCTGCATCCGCGTTCGTTCCAGCGCCCGCAATACATTGTTCACACCATCGACCTCATCGCCGAACTCGGTCGTGACGGGATGGAACACCACCAGCGCGTAGGGTTCGCTCAGGTCGATCTCGGCGCCGCTTCCCGTGGAATTGATCAGCTCATTCGATACGGCCTTGGGTTGGCGACGCGCGATGTCAGAGCTGGGACAGCCGACGTGAAACACGGTTTCGGCGGATTCTCCCATGTTGATGATGTACTCGGCGGCACGTCGGGTCGCGGGAAAGTGGTAGTGAGAAAATTTGGTAATCGCGTGCCGAATACTCTCATCAATCGACCCACTCACCTCACCGCCCTGCACATGAGCAATGCAGATGTTCATGCAACTGGCTGCGACCACGAACGCGAGCATTTCGTACCGATCACCGATGCAGAGCACCATGTCGGGTTTGAGCCGCTGCAATTCGGAGGCGAATTCGATCACCCCCATCCCGACGGACTTGGCCATGGTGCTGGGAATGGAACCTTCAACCTCAATGTAGACCTCACCCAGAACCGGGAAGCCGTCGCGAACCACTTCTCGCACCGGAGAGGCGAATCGTTCGAGGACCATGGACCCCGTACAGATCACCTGAAGTTCGAGATCCGGATGCGCCTGGATCGCCCCCAGAACGGGCTTGAGACGTCCGTAATTCGCTCGATCGACGAGCGGAACGGCGATTCGTCGCTTTCGTCCGGGTTCGCTCATTTGACGTCCTCCAGTGCCAGTGGTTCATCCGTGTGCACGTCTCGCAACAACGTACGTCCAATGTACTTCTGAATGTCCGCGATTGGAATGCCATCGCCGGGCTTCTTCCCCGCGAGATGCTCCTCCAACAGTACCGTTCCGGCGGACAGATCCGTACGATACACGATGCTCTTATTGAACATTCTTCGCAGCGGCGCGAGGGCATTCGCCTGGGCCTCCTTGCTGAGCGGGTGATGAAGCATCGTGCGAATCGCCCGCAATCCCTCTGCAAGCTGCGTCATCTGCTCAGGCGTCAGCGAGGCGGGCGTATCGGGGCCGAAGCAGTGCCGACTCATACAGATGTGAACTTCGATCAGATCGACCCCCAGCGCGGCCGCGGCCAGCGCGGCGAAAATGTCACCCGAGTGGTCGGAAAGTCCGACCGGACAGCCGTATCGTTGATGCATTTCCGACAGGATGTTCAGTCCCGTCTGGTCGGGGGGTGTTGGGTACATGCTCGTACAGTGAAACACGGCGTGCGGCGTGCGCCGGGCGCCGCAGACACGGACGGCCTCATCGAGCTCAGAATACGGCGACATCCCTGAAGAAATCAGAACCGGCTTGCCGGTTCGCGCCATCTGGTCCAGCATCGGCAGGTTGTTCGTTTCGCCGGAGCCCACCTTCCACGCCGAAACGCCGAGATGGTCAAGCAGGTCAACCGCCTCGGGGGAAAACGGGGAGCTGAGGAAAATCAACCCGGCGGCCTCGGCGTGCTCCTTCAATCCCGCCCACTGCTCGGGCGTGAACTCCATTCGCCGCCAATAGTCCACTCGTGTTCGGTCGACGTAGCTGAACGCCTTGCGAAACGGTTCGCGGGCCGTGCTCTCGGCGCTGGCGATGTGAGTCTGAAACTTGATCGCACGCGCCCCGGTCGTCCGCACGGCGTCGATGTAGGCGTGGGCGATATTCAGATTGCCATCGTGCGCGTTGCCGACTTCCGCGATGAGGAATATATCCGCACTTGGGCCCACCGTGACTCGATCGATCTCAAACGCATCATGCGATTTCATGGTGGGTACGCGGGAAACCGGTGGCACACAGAACGGCGGGTCGGACCGACGAGCGAATCACGACAAAAGCCGCCACTTTATTGAACTGAGCACATCTGTCAAATCTCTTGTCGATCGTCGCGGGAAGGCCACCCGGTCAGTGAGCAACCACGTTCGCGGGCGACTCCGCGAACCGACTCTGGTTGACCGCAGCGTTTCTCGGGCCTTCACGATCGACGGTGTTGTCCACCGCCACACTCTTTCGGAGCAAAAGCCCGACGAGTCGTTCCCAGGAACGTCCAAGGTACGGTCCGCACTGCAACTCGATCAGTCGCTCGCGGCCTTCGGCGTCCAGTGACGGATCGTCGAGGTAGGCGTTGAGATGACCGAAGGTCTCCTCGAAGTCGTATCCAATTCGATGTCCGCCGCATTCGAGAACCGGTTTCATGTGCTCGTAGACCGCATAGTGGAGCCGCTCCCCCCCCGCGGTATGTCCAATCAGAACGGCCGGTGTCCGACAGACCGCGAAGTCAAGCAGCATCGTCGAGAAAACATTGAGATTCACATCGCCGTGCCGGACGGTATTGGCGAGCAGCGCGACTTCCTTGTCCAGAGGGCACCAGCGATCGTTGCCTTTTCGCACCGGCATTCCGGCGACGCTCCACCCCACGCGCATGCCGTGAAACCGGGGGTCCACCATCACTTCGGCAAATTCCCGAATCGAACGCTTCGGATGCAGGCGGATCAGAACGTTGGGCTCTCCCCGAATCTCTCCCTCTCGAACTGCCAGCAGAAGTTTCTCAATGAACTTTGCTTCATCGCGCATCAATCCTTCGGTGACCGTGGAGTGAACGATGATCTTTCGATCCGGATTGAAATGAAAGCGGCGACAGAATGCTTCACGCGATTCATGCAGTTGTTCGTCGAAGTAGAAGTCGAACTGCAATGGACCGAGCTGGTGGAGCCGGTCTTCGCTGATGTCGTAGAAGGACGCCACCTCCCCGGCCATCATGTCGTTCCAGACGCCGTACTCATCAAATTCAATAATGAGAGGACGCTTCGAACTGAGGTTGTCCCAGGATGTGATGATCGCGATCGTACGAAGGTCAAGGTCCTTGGCGGCGATCAACGCCGGGTACTCGGCCAGATTCAGGGGATTCGAACTCACGACGGCCGTGATCGCCCGTTCACGGAACAGCTTCACCGCCTCACGGTACGCGGGCGTTCTGCGTAAGCGTTCGGTCAATATCCGGCTGGAAAGATCGAGTGTCCTCGGACTGCCGAACCACGTCGCCAGCCGATGGCTGTACCGCGCCATTCGCTTCTTCTGGACGCGATTCATCTTGTGCTGATGCGTGATCGAAGGCGAAAGCTTGTAAAAAATGTTCGTGTTGAGGTGGTAGGCCATCCGCAGGAATCGGGTCAGCGAAACCTTTGACAACGGAAGCAGCTCTTCGAGATCGGCAAAGCGTTCACGAAACTCCGGAACGTCATTGAAGACGCTCAGAACATGAATCTGACATTCGCCGCGCATCTCCCGGATGGCGCGCGACATCAGAACGTTTCTGACACCCCACCCCATGCTGGCAAGTATGCAGATTCTCTCCTTGCTCATGTCAATACCTTCTCCACACTTTGCCCCTTCGATTCCAGATGATTCCAGCGCCATTTTGCGGCGATTCACTCACATCCCGGCCTCTTCCCAAAGCACAATCACATTCGTCGATAGATGCTACCATGAACCCGTCCGGCTCACAAAGTCTCCCGCGGCGTTCCTCCCAACGACGGCCGATCGCCTCCGGCGTTCATGACTTCGGCGACCGATTCTTCCAGGGCACGATCGAATCGATCCTCTCCGAAACGCTCGGCATTCTGCCGGCATTGATCATCGCAAGCCCGGGGCGCCCGCTCGACCGCGGCCAGCAGGGCGTCCGGCGATTGTTCGTCCATGAACGCGCCGCACGATTCGTTCACCGTGTCGAGGGCCCCCCCGCCCCGGAGGGCGACGACGGGACAGCCGCAGGCCATCGCCTCGACCGGCGCGATACCGAAATCCTCCAGACTCGGGAAGAGAAAGAGCCCGGCCCGACGGTACAGATCGCGTAACCGTTCGGCCGATTGCAGACCGACGAACTCGACCGTCGGACCCGCCCGATCCCGAAGTTCCCGTTCGATCGAGCCGGCCCCGGCGATCTTCAGCGGGTGCCGGCGGCGATTGGCCGCCTCGATCGCCAGATCGACCCGTTTGAACGGTTCCAGAGCCGCGGCGAGCAGCCAGAACTCCTCGCGCTCGACGGTCGGGTCGGGCGTAAAGAACGCCGTTCGAACCGGCGGAGAGATGACCGTGGACTCCCGGCCAAAACACGCGCGGATCCGCCCGGCGATGTAGGTCGAGGCGGCGATGAACCGGGTGACGTTCGCCGCGGTCCGGCGATCCCAGCGTTTGAATGCCGGCGTCATCGCCCGCAGGCCGATCCCGCGCAGGCCGCCGTCATAAACCGTCCCCTGCGACCAGATGTACCGGGCGGGACTGTGGCAGTAGCAGAGGTGCGGCACCCCCTCCGGCGGGCGAATCCCCTTCATCACACACGAACTTGTCGAAATCAGAATATCGCAGTCCGGCCGGACCCGCAGGCGATCCACCGCCTTCGGCATCAGCGGCAGCATCCAGCGGCGCAAACGTCCCGCCGCACCCGGAAACTGCTGCAGAAAGCTCGTCCGCAGCGGACAGGCGTCGATCGACTCACTCAGCGGCTGACCGTTCGCCACCAGCGTGTAGATCGGACCCGGCCCGAACCGGCGGATGATCCGGTCGAGAACGAGTTCCCCGCCGCGCATCTGAACGAGCCAGTCGTGGGCGTAGGCGAAGCGGATGGACGAGCGGTCTATCATGCGAACATGGCATCCGAAGCAGAAACGGGAGCGCAGGATTCATCGGGATCGGCCGGGGGCGGCCGGCGCGCTCACCGGCCGTCAAATCGCCTCGGGCTCGACTACGTCCGCGAAGCCGAGCGGCTCGGCCCCCCGCCGGTGCCGATGATAGACGTTCATACCCATATCGGGGGCGCCGAAGCGGCGCGAATCTACCGCCGGGTGGCGGATCTCTACGGCATTCAGCGCGTCTTCTCCATGACGCAGCTCGAGCAGGTGCCCACCCTGCAGGCGATCTTCGGTGAGCGCATGCATTTCATCGCCATCCCGAACTACATGAGTGAGAATCGCCGCTACGAGTTCAACGAGGGCTTTCTCCGGCGGATCGAGCAGTTCCACGAGCTCGGCAGCCGGGTCGTCAAGTTCTGGGTCGCCCCGCGCTCCACGGATGTGGCGATTGAAATGGGCGATCCGGGCTGCCTGAAGCTCGACGCCCCGCCGCGGATTCGCGCGATGGAACTCGCCCACCGGCTCGGAATGATCTTCATGGTCCACGTCGCCGATCCGGACACCTGGTTCGCCACGAAGTACAAGGACGCCAACGTCTACGGCACGAAGCTCTCGCAGTACGAGCCGTTGGAGCGGTTGCTCGATCGGTTCGATCAGCCGTGGATCGCGGCCCACATGGGCGGCTGGCCGGAGGATCTGAAGTTCATCGGCGACCTGCTGGATCGCCATCGGAATCTGCACCTCGATGCGAGCGCCACCAAATGGATGGTGCGCGAGCTGGGCCGGCACCGCCGCGATGAGCTGATCGACTTCTACCGGCGCTATCCCGGACGCGTGCTCTTCGGCTCGGATATTCTCACCTCCGATGAACATCTCCATGCGGAGAAGAGCGTCGACAACGAAATGACCGCCAAGGCGAGCACCCCCGAGGAAGCGTTCGATCTCTACGCGAGCCGGTACTGGGCCCTGCGCACCATGTACGAGACGGGTTACGAGGGTGAATCACCGATCGCCGACCCCGATCTGCACATGGTCGATCCGGAACGTTTCGATCCCCTGGACGCTCCACCCATGCGCGGCAAGTCATTGCCACCGGAGATTCTTCGCGATCTCTACCGCGATGCGGCGGTCAACCTCTTCCGGGGCGTCTTACCCGGCCTGATCTGACCCGCCGCCGTACACGCGTCCGTTCAAAAGATTGTCCAGCGAGACGAACAACGGATCGGGAAGGCGGGCGAGCGGAAACCAGTCGATCGCGTCGGACTCTTCCGGCGCCGCCAGCGTTGGCTCACCGTCCGCGGTGAGCGCTTCCATCCAGATCGTGATGTAGTGCTTGCGATCCTCCGGGAAGAGATCGTTGGTGATTCCGCGAAAGACCACGCCGGAGACGATCAGGCCGGTTTCCTCCGCTGCTTCACGAATCGCGCACGCTTCGGGCGTCTCGCCGAAATCAAGATGACCGCCGGGCGTGGACCACGTCCCCGAGCCGTGGACGCCGCGGCGACGAATCAACAGCAACCGGTCGTCCCGGCGGATGAGAACCCCCACCCCGACGCCGACCCCGACGTGATGCGGAAAACCGGATTCGGCGGATCGACTCATGGGTTCAACGGGTTGCGGGCGGTTCGAAACTTTCGCGCGAACTCTCCACGCGAGCCTTCAACGGGGATTCAGCGCAGAGCATACTTGCTCGGCACGGGAGACATCTGCTCGATAATCGGATCATCCTCCTCCGCCAGCACGCGCACGGGACGATCCGCCCGGTGGAGTTCGTAGGCCTCCTTGAGCCGGACGCAGAACGCGCTGATATGAAAATCACGCTGCACCCGCTCCCGGGCCGCGGCGCCGATTCGATTCCGCAGCGTCTCGTCGTCGTACAAACGCGACAAACGGTCGCAGACGGCATTGACATCGCCCGGCGGCACGAACAGGCCCTGCTCACCCTCGCGGGCAATGGCGGCGATCGAAGTGCTCTTCGGGGCGACGATGGGCACCCCCGCCGCCATCGCCCAGAGCAATGGCAGCACGCTCGGCAGGGGGCGGATCCGTCGCCCGCCGCCGGTCAATACCGCAAACGGACTGCCGGACGCCGACAGATCCAGTTCATCCGCTTCGTCACCGATCGTGATCGCGGCATCGAGGCCGTTCACCGCGCGCCAGGGTTCTGCCAGCTCATCATCGATGAGGGCGAGATGGCCCAGTCCGAGCCGCCGGAGCCAGCGGTCCCCCTCGCCGCGCCGCGCCGCCCGGTGGTGCATGATCAGCCGCACCCGCCGGCCGGTGTAGGCCAGTCGGGTCAGTGTCTCCGCGGCCCGGCGGGCGTCGGCCCAGTTGAGCGGCTCGGAGAGCAGTCCGATCGCGAACTCATCGTCATCGATCTCCCACCGCTCCCGCACGGTTTCGCGCGAAGCGAACTCGACCGCCTCGGGATTCACGCCGGGGGGCAGCAGCGACAGCAGTCGCCTCGGCAGGCCGAGCGAGTGGTACTCGTGCTGCACCGCGGGCACCGGATTCAGAATCGGTGCGGGATGCTTCTCCAGGGCCGCGGTCAGCAGGCGCGTTTCAAAGTTGCTGACGGGACCGACGAAGAGCGTGGCCAGACGTCGGGTTTCCGGCGCCGTGACCGCCGCGAGCAACGTCGCCCGCGCGGTCCAGGTATGGATGAGGTCATCGCGGATCCCCGCCGCGGCCCGGACCCGCAGGAGCGAGCCCAAGGCGCGGCGTCCGCTCTTTGGAAAAAACTGCGGTGAGCTCAGTTCTCCAATCGTGCGCACCCCGCAACGTTCGGCCAGTTCACGGTGGGCACGGTGGCCGAGAATGAGCACGTCGTGCTTGACCGAGCGCAGGCGTGCGGTGACTTCTTCGAGAAGGTGAAGCGTCGCCGCGCCCCCGCCGGGCGATCCGGGATCAATCAGATGCAGCACGCGCACGCTGAGTCACCTCGGTTCCAGTCGGCCGCCCAGATCGCGAGCTTCGTGTTTGTAGAAGAGTTTGGCGACGCGATCACCGACCTCGTTCGCCAGCATCTCACGAACCTGGGAGCGAAGCGCGCGACTCTGGAGCATCTCGGGGCTGATATCGCGCGTGTTGGCGTTCATAACGCGGGCGGGTGCGGATGATCCGAAGTTGCCTTCCCCATTCCCCGACGTCGGGAAGAGTCGCTGTCGATTCTCGACGTCGATCACGCGCACCTGGAACGATGCCACCCCGCGGCTTCTTTGCTCCGCGGTCTGATCGGCAAAGCCGAGCATCTCGATGAAGATCACCTGTTCCGCGCCGACGGCCCGGCCGACCACATCGACGGGAATCACGTTCCTGGCCGAGTCATGGGCGGCGGCGTAGTTCATCGCATCGGTCGGGCTGATCATCTGCGTGATGAGATTGCGCCGCATCAATTCCTCGGTGACCCGGTCCGCGATCACGCGGCGCAGCGCGATCGGGTTCATGGTATTTCTTCGGTCATCCACGAAGACCACCGTCGGGCGATCTTCAAGCCGGTACTCGGCTTCAATCGTCCCCGGACCGGCGACCACGGCGGCGACCGGACCGACGATGTTGCAGCCGGCGGCGACCAGCAGGATCGCCCCCATCGCCGCTACCGAAATGAACCGTATCGTCCGCATCATGAAAAATGAGTCCTCGATTGGGTGGAGACGTTCGACCCGAATTCATCGGCCGCGATAACGATCCGGATACTTCGGCGCTTCGTGTTCGTGGAAGAGCCAGGCGACCTGCTGAATGAACTCATGAAGCACGCCCATTTCGATGCGATCCGCGTCGGCATCCTCCCGGGCGATCCCGCGCCGGCCGGGAAAGCGCCCGACGACGTTGAACTGATCGCTGAAGGTGTCCGAAAGGATGCTGCCCCGTTCGATGACGCCGACCGAGCCCGCGCACACGCCGTCCCACTCCCAACGGTTGCCCGGCGGATGAAGCCGGTACTCGTAGAGCTCGATGTACACGACCCGATCGACGTTCAGTTCTTCCGCGATCTCGCCGTAGGGCATCGCGTTCCACTGCGGCGTTCGGTGCTGCCAGACCATCACGTTCTGCGGATTCATCACCCGGATCTCCGGGACGTTCTGATTCAATCGCCCGGCCACGTTCTCCGAAATGTGACGAATGACGTGCGGATGTTCGTACAGCGTGGCCATATCCGCATCGACAACGACGGCAACGCTTCGGCCTTCGAGATCGCTGTACTCGGCAAATCGTTGCACCTTCTTGTCGTATTCGTAGTTCTGCGCCATACCGCCCACCAGTTGCGCAACCCCGCAACCGGCATGCCCCAGCACGATCGCGACCAACGCCGCCGCTTCAAGCCACCTGCGTACCGTCATCCGAAGTACTCCTTGTACATCACGATCTTGAAGACCCACGCCCCGAGAAAAACAATGCCGACCAGCCACAGCAGGCGCGGCGACCACAGCCGCAGGAAGAAACCGGCGAGATTGGAGCCCGTGATCAGGACATGCAGACTGACGAACATCGTCATGGCCGTTCCCAGCGCGAGAAGAAAGCCGGCCGGCTGCGCCACAATCGAGGACAACAGATTGCCCCGAACCGCGTGGGCGAATGACGTCGTCATGCCGCAGGTAAAACACGGAAGATTGGCCGTGACGATCCACCCGCAGGCGGGCAGGTTGAGCTGCTGATGCGTGCCGAGTCCGGCTTCGGCCGGAGTCACCAGAAACGCCACCGTCAGCACCGCGGTGCACCCCAGCCAGATCGTCAAGGCGATCAATCGACGCGCGACCGGGTTCGAGCGCACCACGGGCGGCGCCTGCCGGGGCGGGGCCAGAACGGACTGCGTTGATTCAGTGTTCATCAAGCACTTACGGTACTCCGCGGCGGCGCTCCGGGCAACGGGCCGACCACCGGGGATTGCACTTTCCGCCGCCCGGTACCGGATGCCCGACATCTCAGGGCCAGTGACAATTTTCCGGAAGAACCGGTTCGACTATCATCGCCGCCGATGAGTTCCCCTGACCACCGGATCAACGCCGGGCCGTGGATCGACGGCCATCTGGATCTGGCGTATCTCGGCGTCGGCGGCCGCGACCTGACCCGGCCCCATACCGATCCCGCTTCCGGCTGTATTTCGCTGCCGGAACTTCGCGGGGCGGGCGTGACGACCCTCTTCGGCACGATCTACACCGAGCCGGAAGCGCCGGAGGTGCCGTGGGGGTACTCCGGTTCAGCCGATCGTGAGGCGGCTTTCGCCACCGGAAAGCGCCAGCTCGATCTCTACCACCAGCTTGCCGATCGGGGCGAAATCCGGCTCATCCGGTCGGCGGCCGACCTCGACCGGGCCGAACCGGTCCCGGGGGTCGTTCTGCTGATGGAAGGGGCCGATCCGATCCGCTCCCCGGACGATGTCGCCTGGTGGCACGAACGGGGCGTGCGCCTGGTCGGTCTGACCTGGGCCCTCGGCACGCGCTACGCGGGCGGGAACGAGCGGCACGGGTCGCTGACGGATGAAGGACGCGAACTCGTGCGCGAGCTCGACCGCTTCGGCATCGTTCACGATCTCTCCCACCTCGCGGATGCCGCCTTCGCCGATCTGCTGGAGGTGGCCCGCGGTCCGATCGTTGCGACGCATTCCAACTGCCGCGCGCTGCTGCCCGATCGCCAGCGGCATCTCACCGATGACCAGATTCGCGCGATCGCCGCGCGGGACGGCGTGGTCGGTCTCAACCTCTTCAGCGTGTTTCGGACGCGGAAGGATCGCGCGACGATCGACGACTGCGTGGCGCACATCGAACACGTCTGCGACATCATGGGTCACCGGCGCGGCGTGGTGCTGGGCTCGGATATGGACGGCGGCTTTCCGCCTTCGCGCCTGCCGGTGGAACTTGATCATCCCCGCCATCTCGACCGGCTCACGGCGGCGCTGAAGGGCCGCGGCTGGTCGGAAGAGGAGATCGCGGGCTTTCGGCATTTGAACTGGCAGCGCATTCTGAACCGCGTGCTGGCGTGAGCCGGCAAGTCCGCCGGGATGACCGCCCCTACTCGGCGTGCTCGCCGATCAGCCGGCGCACGCCGGTCAGATCCAATGAAGGTAATGTACGCTTCGAAAAGAGATCCACATCCGTCGGCACCCGCGCCTCCGGCGGGCAGCGGGTGATCACGACCGGCTGGCCATCGTCTTCAAACTTGAGCCGTGACAATCGGCCGAAGGCCGTCTCCGCGGTGTCGAACGTCGGCTCCTCGTAGCCGAACTCGACGAGCAGTTCCGCCATCGTGCCGGTGGACTCCTCCGTATTCGCGCGGATGTAGAGCGTCACGCCCGCATCAACCTTCGCATCGGCCGCCCGTCCGACGAGACGGGCGCGAAGATCGGGAAACGCCGTTTCCAGCGCGGTCATGACCTCTTCGGCGATCGTGAGGACGCCCCGGGTGTACGCCCGGTAGCCCTCATCGCCCATCGCCTGCATCGCCATCATCTGCGCGTGTTTGCGCACCCGGCCGTGACCCGGCAGCGGCCGATCGGACGGGTACCGGAGCCGTTCGGCGGCGTGACGAATCGCGGCTCCGATCGACGCGGCGCCGCCGGTCTCGATCAGCCGCGCCGCTTCACGGGCGACCGCATCCTGCGGCACGCCCGCATGCGGGCCGATCTCATTTTCATCATCGTGATCATCATGGTCATGATGATCTGGATAGGCGTCCGTCCGTTCGTTCATAAGCCATATGGTACGAGATCAGCGCCTATCCATCCGCCTATCGCAAAAGCCAGTCAATGGTTTCCCGTAGGAGTTCCTCAAGGTCCTCCTGGTAGCCCACCTGGACTGCCCGGACCACGCCTTCACGATCGATGACGAACGTGGTCGGCAGCGCGGCCGCGCCGTATGCGTTTGCGACTTCACTATCGAGGTCCATCGGCACGTCAAGCTTGAATTCGTGTCGTTCGAGAAAAGTACGGATCGTATCCTCATCTTCGCCGACATTGATTGCGAGAAGCGCGAAATCCTCATCGGCATAAGTGTCCGTGATCGCCACGAGTTTCGGCATCGCACGGATGCAGGGCGCACACCACGTGGCCCAGAAATCAAGGACAACCACCTTGCCGCCGAGATCGTTGCTGAGACCAATTTCCTTCCCATCAAGCCGGCTCAGTCGAAACTCTGGCGCGGGCTCGCCCATGAGATCATGCGGCTCGTGTTCCGGCCGTGACGACAGACGACCCCGGCTGAAGACCTGGCTTAAACGGTCAACACGGACGGTGTCATCCAGGTCCAACGTAAAGACGCTTTCATCGAATCGCGAATCGGTCTCCCATTCGGTGATCTGAATGCTCCACTGGCGCGCACCTCTCGATCGAGGACGATCGTCAAACTGCGTCTCACGTGGCACGTCGACCGAACGGATGTGACGCAAGCGGTGCGGCGCATCCGCTTCGATCTGAACGATGTACGTCCTTGCGTCCAACTCCGGTACGCGAAAGACGATTCGGTGCACAGCGCCGTTTCCATTGACCTCGAATCCAACATACGTCACATCGGTGACCACAGACGCATCCATCGCATGGCTTAATCCGTAAAGCGCAACCCCCAGAGTCCGAGCGTCGCGAGCGGTCGCGTGGCGCCTGACAAGGACTTCGAGAAAGTTCCGGAGGCGATCCTCGGCCATATGTCCCTCAAAGGAACGCCCCCGCCCGGGATCGAGGGCGGCCAGCGAGTTCCCCTGAAGAACCAGCGCCCCGGCCAGTGGGTCGCCGTCCATTCCTCCTGAAACGATATCCAGCCGCCCCCGATCACTTGCAGCAATACGCAAGCGTAAAAGAGTTCTCTTCGAGGTCGGCAACACTCGGTCGTTTCGCATGACGCGAGCAGTTTCCTCCGCTTCGACCATGAGCCCCGAGTCCTGATTGAGAACATCGCCGGTACGCATCAGAATTTCACGTGCGACATCCGGTACATCTGGCTCATCCGCATTTGCATGCGCACAACTCAACACGATGATGCTGCTGAGAACGAAATAGATTATAAAAAAATGTGCTTTTATCATTATATACCATACCAAATAGTTGAAACCGTTATTGACAAACACGAGTGTCGGGCCGCCCAAAGCGGCCTGGCACCTTGAATGACTTATACGAGCCTCCAATCAGTCATCTGACAATACAGCAAGATCTCGCAGCACATCGAACAGTTCTTCCAACAAATCAATGAATTCATTACCACCATCGCCATCTGAATCTGTACATTTGTTCAGGTGCATCTCACAGGCGTCAAAGTGCACATCCCAGTTGTGATCTTCCGTCTCGAAGCATGCGGCTGAAAGACAACTGCACACTTCGGCTTCAACGCCCGGGCAATCTGACAATGCGTTCAGACATGAATTTAGATGAGGATCGGGGACATCCTCGAAGCATGGAATCGGATTGCCATCACCATCGAACTCCGGATTGTCGCATTCGACTTCAACTTCCACCGTCCGGCAGCAGCCATCACGAAAACGATTGCAATGATTCGACGGAGGCACACCGATTATGTCGATCCAACTTCCAATGTAATGGACTGACTCGATCAGCCCTGCTTCCACCACGCCGACCACAAGTTCATCGTTGTACGCCTGAAAGATCACCAGATCTTCAGGCGTTGCTCCTCCAAGGGACAGTGAAAATGGCTTTAACGCTTCGGCCGGGTCAATGCCCCGACCGGCAAGCCGTGAAACCCTTGGCAAATGCGCATCAACCGCGCCGAACACGGGACCCTTCTGGCTATCCATTGGAGCAGCCGCGGACCAGTAGTCGCCAACATCGTCACGAATGAGTTTCACTGTCCGGCTATCGCCCGCTGAATCCACGAACTGTGCGATCGATGTGAGATCGCTCTCCATCAGAACATTGATCTCGGCGGTTTGAGAAGATGCATTCCCCGTACTGTTTGCCAGCAACGCGCATGCGAAGACAAGACCCAAAGATTCTTTGCGTATCACAACGAATTCTCCTGGAGCCCCCCGGGCAACTCACGGAAAGCTGTGACGACAGGACTCGGGGGATCGGGGGCGACTCCACCCGTCAGTCGCAGCAGCCAGCGCTCAATGACCAGACTGTAAACGAACGATTTCTGCGCGGCAAGAAAAATCCTTGAGATTTCCCCGTCACGCCCTGACCAACTTATCCGCTGACGGCAGACACCCGGCCTTTCCGCGTGAATGGCGCGTCAGACGCGCGGGGGAGACGTCACACTTGGCCGCAGACGCGGCCAGCCCGATGAGCACAAGGTAGTTGCCCCGCATTTGCCCATTGTGATCGTCGCTGACACCGCGCGTGTCTCGATGCTTCCGACCTCGGACGCGCGGCGGTTGCCGCCTTGATGCGACGGCTGAGCAAACTACGATTCAGGAGGCAACGAGCGAACTGCGTCTTCGCGCCGGAGGCAACCAGCCCCGACTCAAAGGAGATCGGAAGATGAAGAAGTATCTCACGCTCATAGTTGTGTTCGGACTCGGACTTTTCATCGGAGCCGCAGGTGCCGGGGGAGCGATGTTTTACCACCACAGTTCATGGTTCGAAAGGTGGTATGACCTCAGCGTTTCTCAGTCGTTGCAGCGCGTCAATCATGTCGTGCTCGTTCGTTTGGGAGAAGATGACCTCGCGGCCGAAATGATGGATCAGACGATCGGGAGTCTGATCACTGGAGCTCTCGGTCGGTCTGAGATCATCGTTCGCCCGGGCGGCCGCGAATATGGAGATCGCTCGGCAGAGCGCATTCAACTGGTACATACGTACATGCAGTTGTATCCCGAGCGCTTTGAAGA
>SKZB01000092.1 GCA_007127615.1 Phycisphaerales bacterium
ACTTGACCCGAAGCGCGGCCGGACTATTCTCTTGTACGGTGAATCACATGCCGACCGGTCGAAGCTCCATCGCGATTACGATTATCATTGCCGGCCGCCGGATGCCCTCCGGCGCGGGCGGGTCGCGATAGGTGCTTCTCAGACGATTTGTCAGATGAGTTGAACCGAGTCGGCCCCGTCAGTGCGGGGCCGGTTGTTTTTTCGTGCCGGGAGGCTCCCGGCCGATGTGCTGGCGCAACGGGGGCAAGGCCCGCCCCGTGAAACGGATTGTTGAACGACTGCCACCTCCCTCTCGAATCTGAATCATGTCCAAAACGACGACGAAGAATTTCAAGGACACGCTCAACCTGCCCCGGACGAGCTTTCCCATGCGGGCGAACCTCGCGCAGAACGAGCCGCAATCGCAGAAACGCTGGAACCGGGAGCGGCACTACGAAGCGGTGGTCCGGACGCGCGAGGAATCCGGCGCGCGACCGTTCGTCTTCCACGACGGACCGCCGTACGCGAACGGTTTGATCCACGTCGGACACCTGCTCAACAAGGTTCTCAAGGACTTCGTCGTCCGCGCCAAGCTGATGCAGGGCGAGGTCTGCCGATACATCCCGGGCTGGGACTGTCACGGCCTGCCGATCGAACACAAGGTGATGACCGAGCTGTTCGAGAAGGGCAAGCAGGAGAAGTTCAACGCCCTCGGCGAAGATCAGCGCCGGATGGCCGTCCGCCGCGAGTGCGCCCGGTACGCGCAGAAGTTCATCAAACTCCAGTCGGAGCAGATGCAGCGGCTGCTCACGCTGGCGGATTACGATGAACCGTACCTGACGATGGACCCGGCGTACGAGGCGTCGGTGCTCGAAGTCTTTGCCGCGCTGGTCGAACGCGGTCTGGTCTACCGGGCGCTGAAGCCCGTCCACTGGTCGATCGCGAACCGCACCGCACTCGCCGAGGCGGAACTGGAATACGAAGATCGCGAAGACCCGTCGATCTACGTGGACTTCGACGTCGCGCCGGAGGGCCGCGCGAAGATCGAAAAGGCGTTTGGGGTCGAACTCGACCAGACGCCCTCGCTGATGATCTGGACCACCACGCCGTGGACCCTGCCGGCGAACCTCGCCATCGCGGTCCACGAGCGGTCCCGCTACGCCCTGGTGCAGATCGATGGCAACGTGACGGTTCTCGCCAGCGATCTCGTCAATAAAGTCGCGGAGACCGGCGGCGCGAGCGATGTCCTGGTGCTCGCCGAGTGTGACGGTGCCGCGCTCGTCGGCGTCACCTACCGGCATCCCTTCTGTGACCGCACTTCGCCGGTCGTGGGCGCGGAGTACGTCACCCTCGAAGATGGCACGGGGCTGGTGCACACCGCGCCGGGCCACGGCGCGGAGGACTACCAGACCGGCCTGCGGGAAAAGCTGGAGATCTACTGCCCCGTGCAGGCGGACGGCACGTACGACGACACCGTGCCGGACTGGCTGAAGGGCCGGAGCATCTGGGACGCGAACCCGGAGATCATCGGGCATCTCGAAAAGTCCGGTCACCTCTTCCACCACCACACCTTCACCCACAGCTATCCGCACGACTGGCGCAGCAAGACGCCGGTGATCTTCCGCGCGACCGAACAGTGGTTTGTGGGGGTGGATGAAAAGTCGAAAAAGCTCGACGGAACGACGCTGCGCGAACTCGCGCTCAACGCCACGCGCGATGCGGTTGAATTCGTCCCCGAATGGGGGCGCAACCGCATGCGCGGCATGCTGGAATCGCGCCCCGACTGGTGCCTCTCCCGCCAGCGGGCGTGGGGCCTGCCGATCCCGGCGTTCTTCGGTCCCGAAGAAGGACAGGTGCTGCTCACGCCCGCCTCGGTCCGCGCGGTCGCGCAGCTCATCCGGGAGAAGGGTTCCGACGTCTGGTTCCAGGCGGATGCTGCGGCCCCGCTCGAGTCTTACGACGCGTCAAAGGATGACCATGCCCCCGACTGGGTCCGGGCCGAAGCGTTCAGCGCCGCCAACCTGACCCGGGGCAACGACATCTTCGACGTCTGGTTCGAATCCGGTTCTTCCTGGCATGCGGTCATGCAGGCGCGGGGGCTGGCCCGCGAAGACGGCCCGGTCACCGATCTCTATCTCGAAGGGTCCGATCAGCACCGCGGCTGGTTCCAGGTCTCATTGCTGCCGTGCCTCGGCGTCACCGGCCGCGCCCCGTACCGTACGGTGCTGACGCACGGTTTCATGGTCGACAAGGACGGCCGGAAAATGAGCAAGTCCGGCGGGAACGCCCTGGAGGTCGATGAGCTTCTGAAGAATTTCGGCGCCGATGTCTGCCGCTGGTGGGTCAGCTCGCTCGCCTACGAGGGCGACATCAAGGTCGATCTCGAATTCTTCAGGGTCGCCAGTGAGAGCTACCGCAAGGTGCGCAACACACTGCGTTTTCTGCTCAGCAACCTCGCGGATTTCGAGCCGGGTTCATTCGACCTTTCGAATGTGGCCCCGGCAACCCTGGACGGTTTCGCGCTCGCCGAGGCAGCGCGGGTCCAGGCGGCGGTTCTCAAGGCGTACAACGAGTTTCAGTTCCGGCGAGCGCACCTGACGCTGTTCGACTTCTGCAACGAGACGATGTCCGCGTACTACTGCGCGGCGGTGAAGGATCGTCTGTACTGCGATCGCGCCGATTCGCCGCGCCGGCGGGCGACGCAGGCGACGATGTTCCGCATCGCGGAGATGTTGTGTCACCTGCTCGCGCCGATCCTGCCGCACACGGCGGATGAGGCGTGGCGGGCCCTGTGGAACGATGAGGGCAAATGCCTGGCGCTCGAATCGATCCGGCCGCTGGAAGTGTCAACCGATCCGGAATGGGCGCACGTGCTGGAGGTGCGCGATCAGGCGCTCAAGGCGCTGGAGGAAGCCAAGAAGCAGGGTATCGAGAATGCGCTCGATGCGGAGCTGGTCCTGCCCGATCCGCAAAGCCGTCTGGCCCGGTTCGAGGATGATCTGCCGGACGCATTCGGCGTCTCGCGCGTGCGGCTGGATTCCACCCGGGACCAGGTGACCGTGAATGATCTCCGCGGCGAACCGCGCTGCGATCGATCCTGGAAGCGGGACGGCACGGTCAAACAGAGGGCCGACGGCAGCATGCTCAGTGACCGCGATGCCGAGGCGATCGGCGCGGCCGGGTAAGCCGGAGGCCGCAGCCGAGGAACGGAGGGAAGGCACGAAGGCACGGAAGCACCGAAGCGCCATCGAGCCGGCCCTTCTGGTCACTCCGGCCGCGGATCGGACCAGTACGCCCAGCGATCGAAGCGCTTCAAACGCCAGGTCACATTGTACGGCCCCGTGTACTGCACCATCACGTGCTGCATCTCCGGATCGGCGGCGAACCAGTAGTGGGACTCGGTTGCGCCTCCGTCTTCGGCGTGCCGCACGCGCAACCGGTGCGTCTCGATCGCGCCGAGCGGCACTTCGATCGTCTCCCGTCCGGCGTACGTCACGCGGGCCGGTTCCGGCGTGAGTTTCGTCTCCCGGTTGTTCTCCTGCGAAGGCACAAGCCGAATCGTCCAGATCGGTTTGCGGTCTGCTTCAAACGGATAGTCGCGCAGCGAGAGCGAGAGCAGATCGTGAAACGCCAGTGATCCATCGGCCGGATAATCTTCGACCGAGCGGCCGGCGCCGGGAAAGTAATTCGACTGCCACGCCTCGACGCGGCCGTTCCGAAGGAGAAACTCGCGGTAGGCGGTGCCGCAATCCTCCTGGCTGCTGCTCATGATTTTGAAAGGCGTCAGGTCATCCGCCCGGAGGTAGCTGGAGCTCAGAAACCGGTAGTCGTAGTTTCCCGCCGGGATGATCTGACTCACGGTGTGCTTGAACATCTCGACGTTGGATTCGTCGCGCCAATCTTCGGCCTTGACGGTGCGCTCGGGATCGACCTGCTCCTTGTTGACGAAGATGGTCGTCTGGTACCGGCGGGTTTCCCCGTAGATGGTCCGCTCCGCTTCGTAGAGCGCCCATTCGGCCTTTCCGTCGTACCAGATCGGATCGTCGCGCCAGCCGCCGGACGCGCCGGTCAACTCGGCCGGCGTCAGAGCGGCCGGGGCGAGCAGACAGGCAAGCATGGCGGTCAGGGTCAGCGAATTTTGGTGGGTCATGTTCATCATCGCCTCGGCAGAATAACAGTCGGTCGTCAGAATCGGCTAGGATACGCGCTCGAATCAGCCCAAACCCGGAGAAGATGTGATGGCAGAGAATACGGAAACCGCCCCCACCCCGGAAGCCAAGCCGCAGATCCCGTTCGACGACTTCATGAAGCTCGATCTGCGGGTGGCGACGGTCAAACACGCCGAGCCGCATCCGAACGCCGATCGCCTGCTGAAGGTGCAGTTGGATGACGGCACCGAGGAAGGGCGGCAGGTCTGCGCGGGGATCAAGGCCTGGTACGAGCCGGAGGAACTGATCGGCCGGCAGGTTGTGATCGTCGCCAACCTCGAGCCGCGCAAGATCCGCGGCGAGATCAGCCAGGGCATGATCCTCGCGGCGAGCGATCTGCGCCACGATGAAGAGTCCGGCGAGGAGCGCGATGTGGTCGTCATGACGCTCGATCGGCCGGTGAAGTCCGGCTCGGTCGTGAGCTGATTCGAGCGCAGTTGGCGGTGGACTTTCGCGGCCGCCTTTCGCGCATGAAAAAGCCGCGCCGA
>SKZB01000141.1 GCA_007127615.1 Phycisphaerales bacterium
CCTACGTAGACGAACTGAATCGTATCACGTCGCGCCGCGTGCTTTTCGCGCCTTTCAATACAACTACACGCCCGCGCCGACCGGGGCGTTCATGTGCCTGATGATGTCATCGCCGAACTCGCTGCACTTGCGCAGCGTCGCGCCTTCCATCAGTCGTTCGAAGTCGTAGGTGACGGTCTTCGCGGCGATCGCGCCTTCGATGCCCTGGATGATCAGGTCGGCCGCTTCGTTCCAGCCGAGGAAGCGGAGCATCATCTCGCCCGACAGAATGACCGAGCCGGGGTTGACCTTGTCCTGACCGGCGTACTTCGGTGCGGTGCCGTGCGTGGCTTCGAAGATGGCGTGGCCGGAGTCGTAGTTGATGTTCGCGCCGGGCGCGATACCGATCCCGCCGACGCACGCGGCGAGGGCGTCGGAGATGTAATCCCCGTTCAGGTTCATCGTCGCGATGACATCGTACTCGCGCGGTCGGGTGAGAATCTGCTGGAGGAACGCATCCGCGATGACATCCTTGATGATGATGTCGTGCGGAATCGTTTCGGGCAGGTTGAACGCGCGGGCTTCGGCGCTCGATTCGATTTTGGTGCCGGCCTTGATGATCTGCCACGGCCCGCCATCGAGATCAACCGCACCGAAGTGTTTCTTCGCGATGTGGTAGCCCCAGTCGCAGAAGGCGCCTTCGGTGAACTTCATGATGTTGCCCTTGTGGACGAGCGTCACACTCCGGCGGCCGTAGTGGATCGCGTAGTTGATCGCGGCCTTGACGATGCGCTCGGTACCCTCTTCGCTGACGGGCTTGATGCCGATGCCGGCGGAGTCGGGGAAGCGGATCTTTTTGTAGAGATCGGGAAAATTCTCCTTGAAGAGATCCTTGAACTTCCGGTTCGCTTCGGTGCCGTTCTCGAACTCGATGCCGGCGTAGATGTCTTCGGAGTTCTCGCGGAAGATCACCATGTCGGTATCGCCGGGCTTCTTGACCGGGGAGGGGACGCCCTGGAACCAGCGCACCGGACGGAGGCAGGTGTAGAGGTCGAGGATCTGCCGGAGCGCGACGTTGAGCGAGCGGATCCCGCCGCCGACGGGCGTGGTGAGCGGACCTTTGATACCGACGAGATACTCGCGGAAGGCGTCGAGCGTTTCATCGGGAAGCCAATTTTTGGTCTGGTTGAACGCCTTTTCGCCGGCGAGCACTTCCTTCCAGACGATTTTGCGCTTTCCGCCGTAGGCCTTTTCGACCGCGGCATCGAAGACCTTGACGGAGGCGGCCCAGATGTCAACGCCAGTGCCGTCACCTTCGATGAAGGGAATGATCGGTTGATCGGGCACGCTCAGCCCGGAGTCGGTCATGGTGATCTTCTCAGCCATCGGTCGGATATCTCCCTGATTCTGATAAAGGGCAATGGGGCGAAGGCGCCGCCGAGTCCCACGGCCTCGGCGCCGGTTCGCGTGATTTTCGCAAGTCGGGCAGTATACCAGATTCCCGAACGCCCTCCCGGGAACCAATCTCCCGGGAACCAAGGGAAACGGCCGAATACCGCAGGGCGACGGCAAGTCGCCGGCGACCCTCGGATCCGACAAACCGGTTCGTCGCCGGCCGGGCGACGGTCCGGCGGCAATCTTGACCTCGTCCGCGGGGTGATTACAATGGGATGCTTCCCGTACGAGGGGCCGTCGGCGACCGGTTGTCGGGCGCCGCATGGGGTATCCAGTCGCGGCTGACGGATGCTCCCGCCTCGGGGAAGATCGGCCGCGGATGATGACGTATCGGCTTTCGCCGGACTCTGAACCGCGCAGAAGAGATGGTGGCCCGAAGGCGTGAAGGCGCCCGAAGGCCGAGTGAGTGGTTCGGGGTCGGTGACGGTCAAACGGCGAACACTTTTGCACATTCGCAGATCGACTCATTGGCCCGTGGTGTAATTGGCAACACACCTGGTTTTGGTCCAGGCATTCCAAGTTCGAGTCTTGGCGGGCCAGCTTTTTCTTACGGCAGGGTGCAGTTCCCGAGGTACGCGACAGGAAACGGTTGACGACGATGCTCGCTGGCGCCGCCGCGAAGGACCCCCCTCGCGTCACCGCCGGACCCGCCATCGACGGACAATCGTGATCTCTGCTTCGCTCCTCGGATGAGCCCCACCACCACGGAAGAAAAGCTCAACGCCGCGGAAGTGAGCGCGCGCCGTGAGTCAGCAATCCCAATCAACCCCGCCGAAGTCTCCCCGCGCGCGGCCGCTGGCGGCGATCATTCTGGCGGCCGGCAAGGGCACCCGGATGAAGAGCGACCTGCCGAAGGTGCTGCACGAGGTCGCCGCGCGCCCCATGGTGCACTGGGTGGTCGATGCGTGCGAAGCGGTCGGTTGTGATCCGGTCGTCACCGTGGTCGGTCACCGGGCGGAGCTCGTGCGCGAATCGCTGGCCGGCCGCCCGGCGTGTACGTTCGTGGAACAGCGCGAACAGCTCGGGACGGGCCACGCGGTGGAGCAGGCGCGCGAGGCGGCCGACCGGTGGTCGCCGGACACGGACGTATTCGTCCTCTGCGGCGACGGGCCGCTGATCCGGACGGAAACGCTGCGGACCATGCTCGAAACCCACCGGGCCGTCGATGCCGCGGCGACCCTGGCGACGGCGGTTCTGAAGGATCCGGCGGGCTACGGCCGGATCGTTCGCGACGGCTCCGGCCGTTTTCAGCGCATCGTCGAGGAAAAGGACGCCCGCGAGGCGGAGCGAGATATCCGGGAAGTCAACCCGAGCTACTACATCTTCCGCGTGAAGGATCTCTTCGACACGCTCAGGAAGATCGACAACCGGAACGCCAAGGGCGAGTACTACATCACCGATGTCTTTGCCCGACTGCTCGAATCGGGGGAGCGGGTGGAGGTGATCGACGCGGTCCCGGCGGAAGACGTGCTGTCGATCAATACGCCGAATCAACTGGCCGAAGTCGATCAGGTGCTTCGATCCCGGCGGGATGATCAGGGGACGGTTCCCAAAGCGGAGGCGACACGATGAGTGCGGCAGATCGCGACCATATGAAGATCTTCTCGGGCCGGGCCGGCCGTAATCTGGCGAACCTGATGTGTGATCATCTCAACATTCCCCTCGCGGAAGGGCACACCGAGCTCTTTCCCGACGGTGAACTGATCGTGAAGGTCAACGAGGATGTGCGCGGCCGGGACTGCTTCGTCGTGCAGTCCACCTGCGATCCGGTCAACGCCAACCTGATGGAACTGCTGATCTACATTGACTGCCTCCGCCGCGCATCGGCGAAGAGAATCACGGCCGTCATCCCGTATTTCGGCTACGCCCGCCAGGATCGCAAGGATGAGGGCCGTACCCCGATCACCGCGAAGCTGGTGGCGAACCTGATCGCGACCGCCGGGGCGGACCGCGTTCTCTGCATGGATCTTCACGCCGCGCAGATTCAGGGATTCTTCGATATCCCCGTGGATCATCTCTCCGCCACCAAGGTCTTCTGCGAGTACTTCGAGAAAATGCGCCGCGAACTTGGCGATCTGGTGATCGTCTCACCGGACGTAGGCAACGTGAAGGTCGCGAACAAATACGCCAGCCTGCTCGATGCGGATCTCGCGATCATCGACAAGCGGCGTGAATCGGGCATGAAGGTCGCCTCCAAGAATCTGATCGGCTCGGTGAAGGATCGCACCGTGCTGATGGTGGACGACATGATTTCGACGGCAGGCACCGTCTGCGAAGCGGCCAGGCTCGTCATGGATCACGGCGCGAAGCAGGTCATCGCCGCCGCGACGCATGCCGTCATGGTCGGCCTCGCCCTCGAGCGGCTCAACACGGCGCCGATTGACAAGGTGATTGTGACCGACACCCTGCCCAACGGCGATCGACTCAAGCCGCTGGAACACAAGCTCGAAACGCTGACCGTCGCGCGACTGCTCGGCGAAGCGGTTCACCGCATTCACCATGATATGTCCGTCTCGGCCCTTTTCCGCCGGGGCGTTGAATCCAACTGACCGACCAATGGCGTCACGAACGCAGATCTGAATTTCGAAAGATCGTTGTCAAAAACTCACACTTGGACCGGCCTGAAGAACGGGCCCCGATCGAGGAATGAATGTCATGTCACACGAAACCCCCACCGTCACGGCGCAACTCCGGGAGAAGACCGGCTCGCGGTACGCGCAGCGGCTGCGAAAGAACGGCCATCTCCCCGCGGTCATCTACGGTCACCAGACCGACCCCGTCTCCGTCAGTGTGGATGAGAAGCTCGTGCTCAGCTATCTGCACGAGGGCATGCACGTCTTCAACATGGAAGTTGAGGGCGGCGAAAAGCAGACCTGCCTCGTCAAGGACATCCAGTTCGGCTACCTCGGCGATAACGTGATTCACCTCGACCTGACCCGCGTCGACCTGGACGAAGAGGTCACCGTGAACGTCGGGATTCACTTCGTCGGCGAACCCAAGGCGGCCAATACGCCCGGCGCCGTGGTCAGCCACCCCATGAACGAACTGGAAGTGATCTGCAAGGTCAGCGCGATTCCCGATGAGATTCTCGTGGACGTCTCGGACATGGTCGAAGTCTACACCGTCGGTGATATCGTGCTGCCGGAAGGCGTGCGTACGGACATCGAGCCGGAGACGCCGGTGGCGACCATTACCTACATCGCGGAAGAGGAAGCGGAAGGCGAAGAGGTCGA
>SKZB01000049.1 GCA_007127615.1 Phycisphaerales bacterium
GGCGTAGGGATCACCGAGCACCGCTTCGGGATCGAATCGCGCCGCGAGTTCATCGAGATATTCTGCGCCGGTCAGATGATCGGTCGGGACATGGACAAAGTTCGCATCGGCGAGCCACTCCGCCCGGTCGGCGAAGGCGTGCTTCATCGCTTCGGCGGCGAGGTGCACGTACGCGGGATCATCCGGACCGGCGAAGGGCGGATCGCCGAGATGCCGTTCGATGATGCCGAAGATCTGCTGGAGCGCGACGCCGCCGCTGGAGGGCGGCGGCATGGTGAAAAGTTCGTACGCACCGAACCGGCCGCGCAGTGGCTCGATGACCTCCGGTTCGTATGAGCGCAGATCATCCGCCGAGATCGCGCCGCCGTTTGCGCGAATCACGCCGCCGATGGCGCCGGCGATCGGTCCTTCGTAGAACGCCGCGGCGCCGTCACGGGCAATCAGTTCGAGCGCGGCGGCCTTGGGCTGATTGCGAACGAGGTCGCCCTCCTGCAGGGTGCCGGCGGCAAACAGTCGATTCCAGAGCGGCGCGAAGTGTCTTCCCCGTTCCGGCCGTTCATCGAGCAATTCGCGCAGGTGGTTCATCGCCCGGATGTGGTGGGCATCGGCGCGGAAGCCATCTCGCGCGGCCCGGATGGCCGGTGCGAGCACGGTGGCGCGGTCGAGCGTGCCGTGGTGTTCGAGCGCATGAAGCAGGCCGGCGACGGTTCCCGGTACGCCCACCGCGTGTACGCCGAAGCGGCTCGCCTCCGGATCGTCAAGTTCCACGTAGTAATCTCGATCCACGGCGGCCGGCGCGGTCTCGCGGTAGTTGATCACGATCTGGCGTGAACCACGCTCGCGTTCATCGGGCCCACCGGGAGGAAAATGAATGACCATGAAGCCGCCCCCGCCGATACCGCAGGAGTAGGGGCGCACGACCGACAGGGTGAAGCTCGCCGCGACCGCGGCATCGACGGCGTTGCCCCCGCGCTCGAGCATGGCGGCTCCGGCTTCGGAGGCCACCGGATGATCGGTCGCAATCGCCGCCGTGGCGTACTGCGCCGCCGGGCTTTGAACGGCGCGGTCGGCCGGCCGGATCTGGCAACCGCCGAGCGCGGTGAAGGTCACGGCAACGAGCAAAAACGTGGCCATAGAGATGGATTCTCGCATGGGATGATCTCTCGAATCTCGCGTGAGTTCCAAGGGCCCTGAAGACGCGTTGCCGCACCACTCGTCTAGGTGGCCTGGCGCAGGGCCAGTCGGCAGAAGAGCTCGATGCCGATGGCGAGCGCATCATCGTTGAAATCAAACGTCGGCTGGTGCAGATCCGGCATCGAGGTCTGGCCGCCCGGAATCAATCCCAGCGCGAAGAAGCACGCCGGAACGGCCTGGCCGTAGAAGGAAAAGTCCTCGCCCCCCATCACCGGGTGTTCCATCGGCACGACGTTCTCGGCGCCCATGACCGGGCGCGCGATTTCCTCAAAGGTTTGCACCGCCTTCGGGTCGTTTCGTGTGACGGGATATCCAACGTGGTAGTCCAGGTGCGCCTCGCAACCGTGGGCCGCGGCAATGTTGACCGCAATCTCGTGCAGCCGCCGTTGGGCGAGCTGCTGCGTCTCCGGATTCAGCGTGCGCACCGTTCCGGTGAGCAGGACTTCTTCGGGGATGATGTTGTGGGTCGTACCCGCGTGAAACTGCGTGATGGAGACGACCACCGAGTCGAGCGGGCCGACATTGCGCGATGCGATCTGCTGGGCCGCACTCACGACCGCGGCTCCGGCGAGAACCGGATCGTGGCCGACGTGGGGGTAGGCCGCGTGGCATCCCGTCCCGCGGATGCGCAGTTCGAACATATCCGCCGCGGCGAGCATCGGGCCGGGCCGGGTGGAGACCTGACCGAGCGGCAGGTGCGGCCAGCCGTGCAGGCCGAAGATCGACTCGACCGGCGGGCCGAGTTGCGAGCCGTTCAGACAACCTTCTTCCACCATGCGCTTGCCGCCCGCGCCGCCTTCCTCCGCGGGCTGAAAGATGAACGAGACCGGCCGGGGGAGGGGCGCGTCCCGGGCGACCTTGCTCAGAACGCGGGCGGCGCCGATGAGAATGGTCGTGTGGCCATCGTGGCCGCAGGCGTGCATCACCCCCTCATGCTGCGAGGCATAGACCGCGCCGGTCTGCTCGACGATCGGCAACGCATCGATGTCCGCGCGGAGCGCCGTCGCCTGGTCGTGATCACCCGGCAGGTGGCCGAGAACGCCCGTGCCGCCGGCGAGATCGCCCACGTACTCGACACCGATCTGCTCGAGTTCACGACGTATCACGCCGCTCGTCCGGTTTTCCTGGTATCCCAACTCGGGATGCGCATGCAGGTCGTGCCGAACGGCGATCAGTTCCGGCATCTCCTGCTGAATGAGCGATTTCAGATCGTTGGTGGTGGTCGTCGTCATGGTGACAGGATAGGGAGGTAGAGAAAGCGACGGAGCGACGAAGGGAGGAAGGAGCGGAGGGGTTGAAGTGCGCGCTCACCCATCGAGCTGCAGATGCGCGGCGCTGAGAATGCCCTGGGATTTTCGCAGCTTCTGAAGCACCTCCGCCGTCGGCTCGGCATCGACCTTGAGGATCATCATCGCCACATTGCCGCGGTCGGTGGTGGGCTTCCGTCCGATGACCATTTCCGCAATGTTGACATCGCTGTCGCCGAAGAGCCGGCCGACCACGCCGATCCGGCCGGGTTCATCTTCGTTGGTGAGCAGAACCATGTGGCCTTCCGGCACCATGTCCATCGCGTAACCGTCCAGGTGCGTGACACGCGGATGACCATCCTGATAGATCGCGCCGTCGACCCGGTGAGAACCGTCCGCACCGTGCAGCTCGATCGACAGGCGATCCACGCCCGTATCGCGGTCGATGATCGTCTTCGTCTCGAGTTTGCGTTCCTCGGCGACGAAGCCGGCATTGATCACGTTGACCGGCTGGTCGAGGTGCGCACGAAGCAGATCGGAGAGCGCATGCCGGGCGATCGTGTCCGCCCGGCCCGCGAGGGCGTCGCCGCTGACCTTGATCGTCACGCCCTGCAGTTTCAGATTGCCCGTCACCGCGCCGATCAGTCGGGTCATGCGCGAAGCGAGATCGACGAACTGCTGCTGGCGATCGGTGAGATCGAGCTGCAGCTTGCCGACATTGACCGCGCCTTCCACGCCGTTGCCGGCGAGATAGTTGTACAGCGCCTTACAAGCATCGACCGCGACGGCTTCCTGAGCTTCAACGGTGGACGCGCCGAGGTGGGGCGCGGTGAGGATCTTCGGATGATTGCGAAGCGGGCTGTCTTCCGGCGGGGGTTCCTGGGTGTACACATCGAGCGCGGCGCCGCCGCACTGGCCCGCCTCGATCGCCTCGACCAGATCGCTTTCATCAACGATGCCGCCTCGAGAGGCGTTGACCACCAGCAGCCCGGGGCGCGCCCTGGCGAACTGCGCCTTGCTCAGCATGCCGGTGGTCGCATCGTTCTTCGGCACGTGGAAGGTGACGATATCGATCTGCTCGATCATCTCCTCGAACGAGCCGACCATGCGGACCGCGCCGTCGAGCGCGGTTTCGGCGTTGTAATACGGATCGAAACCGATGACCTTCATGCCGAAGGCAAGGGCGCGGCTGGCCATCGTCTGTCCGATCCGTCCCATGCCGACCACGCCGAGGGTCTTGCCGTAGAGCTGGGTGCCAACGAACTTCTTGCGGTCCCAGCCGCCCCGGGCCATGATCATGTGGGCGGGACCGAGGTTGCGGGCGAGCCCGATCATGAGCGCAAAGGCCTGTTCGGCGGTGGTGATGGTGCTGGCGGCGGCGGAGTTCATGACCACGATGCCGTACTTCGTGGCGGTGGGGAGGTCGATGTTGTCGACGCCCACGCCGGCCCGGGCGATGCCGCGGAGGTGGCAGGGGGAGCCGTTCTGGCACGCCTCGAGAATGTCCGCGGTGATCTTGACCGCCGATCGGACCACGACGCCGTCGTGAGATCGAAGTGCGTCGATAAGATCGGGGCCCTCGAGTCCGGTCTGCTCGGTGACTTCACACTGTCCATTTTGACGGAGAAATTCCGCTCCCTCGGGAGCGAGACTGTCTGCGATAAGAATTTTCATAGTTGATCTTTGGTACCCGTCGGCCCGGAAATTGTCCAATTTCTCATCCCGTTTGTCAGGTGATTCATCGGGTCGCCCGGCGATTCCGGAAACCGGAAAGGCATTTGCATCAATGCGACGAGTCGTGCTACAATCCGCCATTCAACCCAATCCGCGAAATAGACGAGTACGAATACGATGACGATTACGGCAGAGAAGAAAACAGGACTGATTCAGGACCACCGCCGGCATGATTCGGACAGTGGCTCCCCGGAAGTTCAGATTGCGATCCTCACCGAGCGGATCGCGCACCTGACCCCGCACCTCAAGGACCACAAACACGACCACGCATCGCGCCGTGGTCTGGTGATGATGGTCGGAAAGCGGAACCGTCTGCTGCGCTACCTGGCGCGGACGAACCGCGAGGCGTATCTGAATCTCATCAAGAAACTCGGTCTGCGGAAGTAAGGGCGTATTTTCTGCCGCTGCCGCATGTTCAGCGGCAGTGGGCCGGCCGCAGTCGGTGCGTGTTGCGGCGGACGCCCTGCCTGGTGGCGTCGCCTCTCTCCA